>MGXG01000050.1 GCA_001801285.1 Gammaproteobacteria bacterium GWE2_37_16 | reverse complement strand
ACATTTTTGACAACTAAAGATAGTTTTATTTTTTGACATATTGCCTTACACAAAAGATATGTAAAATAAATTGCTTTTAAAAACAAATGGTTATTTCCAAAATTCAAAAATATTTGGTAACCCATGAGAAAATCGAATATTTAAATTATGATTCCGTAGCCACAGACGATAACCACAGGTTTTAACCTGCGCATTTAAACAATTACACAACCACAAACCCGTAGCCGCGGGTTTTAACCTGCGTTTCAAAATTGGTGAAAAATAATAGAGTTAACCTCTATATTTGTAACCTCTCAAAAACCATGGGCAAATTACAAGAATAACGTATATGATTTAACACATATTTTAGCGCAGGCTAAAGCCCGCGACTACGGGAATCATTAAAACACCATGCACAGACTAAAGCCCGCGGCTAAAAATCATATTACTTGTTAAAAAACCATAGCGCAGGGAAATACCCCCACTCAGCTTAAAACATTCAACCAAACTTGACAATACAGTATTTTTTATAGAAAGTTAAAAATTCAACATTAAAATTTCTTCAAAGGTACAATCATGCTACAAACCTGTTGCTCGCGCTGCAATAAATCTCCTTTTTTAAAACTATTGCCTGCATCTTTTTTAGTTGCCGGCAATGTTTTGGGAGTTGGATTATTGGCGCTCCCAATAAAACTTGGGCTCAGCGGTTATTTTCCGTCAGTTATTGATATTTTTGTCATTTGCGTCGCCATGGTCATCAGTGCCTTAGTCATTGCGGAACGCTTACCCAGAGATAAAAAAGTTTTCGACCTCCCTTCGTTTTTTCAACAGGAAATGGGCAGCTTTGGTCGCTGGGTTGCTATTATCTGTAACTTAATTATTCTCTATGGCATTATCATCGCCTATCTTTGTGGTATTTCAAAAATTGTCTGTGCACTTTTACCCTTCCCCGTATCGCAACATCTTGTCATTGTCATTTACTTCTTGCTAGCCACAAGTTTAGTGGTTTTTGGACACAAAGTTTTAAGCAAAAGCAGCACCCTCATTTTGCCTGCAATCATAATTTGCTTTATCGCTTTAATTATCATTGGCAGTAAACATTTTGATCTTGGCTTGTTGCGTTTTAGTAACTGGAAATTTGTACCACTTGGACTGCCGGTCGTAATTTCAGCTTTTCATTTCCACAATGTTATTCCTACTGTTTCTACCTGTGTAAACCATGACCGCAAATCTTTATTCAAAGCAATTATTTATGGCGTCGCTATCGGTTTTGTCATGAATTTAGCCTGGACAACTGTAGTATTGGGCAGTTTACCACACGCCAATATTGTCCAAGCCTTTATCCAAGGCATACCAGCAACCGTACCAATGTCCTTATTGCTACATTCCAATTGGTTCACTTCCATTGGCATGGTTTTTGCTTTATTGGCAATTACCGCCTCTTACATGGCAAACGGTTCGGGTTTGTTCGGCTTTATTCGCGATTTACTTTACACCTATGCGAAAAATGAAAGTCGCTTTTTAAGTGGTATATTGGCTTTTCTGCCCGCTTTAGTCTTTGCTTTAATTTATCCAAATATCTTTTTAAGCGCTTTAGATATTGTTGGCGGAATTGGTGAAGCTATGCTGTTTGCGGTTTTACCCGGTTTGATTTTAGTACGCATGATGCGCCACAAATCCAAATTTCTCGTTGGTGTCGGCTACGTCATATTTGCAATTGGTGTCTTTGTCATGATCTTTGTCGGCTTGGAAAAGTTAGGTTTAGTACATATTGTGCCTAATTAACACATATGTATCCGCAAAAATTCATAACCACCTATGTTAATAAATAAGAAACTCGATGCCTCTTCATACTTCCCTAAGGTGTTTTCGGAATTTTTGCGCTATACTTTACCCATTGATTACCAACTTTAACTTATTATTTCAATCATTACAGAATTACAGAGATTCAATCGAAGAAAAAATATGTCGTTATCAGCACCAATAAACCAAACCATCAACCAAAATTTAATCATCCACACCTCAGGTGAAGGAAATAATTGTGCCTTCAATTGCTTAATCCACGCCTGGAGCCTTGGGTTACTAGAAATGCCGCCTGACTTTGCCACCGCATTCAAAAAATACTACGAATTAGAAAGCGTAGCTGGGATTCCTAATACTAACCAGGAGTTGAAAGATTTACTCCTAAAAAAACTAAAGTTAAACCCAGTAGATATGGAGTTTCTTTTGGGGAATTTTATTCGTAAACATTTTGGATTATGGCTAAAGAATCCAGACATACAAGACCCATCCAAACAAAAAGAAATAGCACCTGAAGATTTAGTGAATTTTGCTGCTAATGTTTTAAAAAGAAGTATTAAAATAATACATAATGAAGCTCTTATCTGTTCAAAAGACGCCACCAGCGATCTTAAAGGTCCCTTGACCATTTGCTCTCAAGGCTCCACACGATCGGGACATTATGAATTGGTATTGCCTGAAATCATAACCAATAGCGCTAATAAACAATATAGCGGAACTAATATAGCTGCTACTTTTAATATGGCTCGCGTTACCGCCGCAACCAATCAGGGAAACATCGCAAAGGCGATTATAACAGCTGATAGATTAGCGAGTGATCATGCTGATAATAGAGTTAAGGAAAGGCACACCGCCATAAAACAATTTTTTATAAGGTTTTTGGGGAACCAAGTATCCAGCCAAGAACAGATAAATACAGATACCGAGAACACAACCCCTTTAAACTCAAGGGTACCACATCACGCTTTGGGAGCCAGCGGACCAGAAAGTGTAAAATCAGAAATAGAGAAAAAATTTGATGAGTTAAAAGCAGCCCCAGATTTAGAATCCAAGTTCAAAAAAGATCTTGAGAAACACCTAACAACTCAAGGAAAAAAAACCGCCACTGACGCTCGCCAAATTACGGAAAATTATTTTAACTATGGATCGGAAAGAATAGCACCAGAAGTTAAAAAACAAATCATGGCGGATGCTTTGGTGGCAATAGATTTACAGAAAAAACTTGATGAAGAAGACATAAACGCAAGTCACAGAAGCAGCCCAAGACCATAATAATTAGTTTATAGTGATCTTAAAACCCATAGCCGCAGATGCTGTAGCCGCAGGCTTTAGCCTGCGTTTAAAAATTGGTACAAAATCATAGAACTAACCTCAAAACAAACCTACACACAATTACGAGAATCGTTAAAACATCATACGCGGGCTAAAGCCCGCGGCTACGATTATAGAGAACTAACGTTACCCAAGCTAGATTCATAAAGACCTTGCCCTCTATTTTCATGCACTTTACTTGCCACCACCGCTTCAGCCGCCTCCACCACCTTCTGCGTTCTCTCAGCAGCTAAAAACAAACCAACCAAATGCTTTGCCAAAATTTTTTCCGTATATTCCACACATTCCCTACATTTAGGTAATTTTTCACATAAATCCTTTAGCCTCTTCTCATTGACACCGCTACCCGTTCCATTTTGCCGTATCATCAACATTTCCTTTTCCATTCTTTGCGCATATTGACGATATTCTTCCAGTAAATTCCAAATTGGCAAAATTTTACCTTGAAAAAATTCCTGCCAACATTTTACATGATATTGGCGCAACATTTGACTTTTACGCCCCCAGAAACTATTTTCATCGAACATTCCCATAAAACCCCCTTTTATGTAAATAAAACCACCAAGATCAAGATTAATCATGGACTAACCGTTATCCCTGAAACTTGATTCTCTTGTGAAGCATGACCGCCCATTTTCGCTTTATCTTCAGGTACAAATGATTCAGGTGTGTGCCCCCCATCTACTCCTTCTATATATTGACGAGCTTGCTCAACCACTCCTCTTTGAACATTTTCTTGCTCTGCAATAGCCTGAGAATTAAGTTTATCAATTACCCTAGATTCAAGCGGAGGTGAAATACGCCCCCCCATCAACCTCTTCGAAATATCATCATGAGAAACCCCTGAGGAAAGCGCAACCAATGATGGTGATGGTGCCACCGAAGAAGATCCCACCGATTCAAATTGAACTGCAGATGGTAAAGCTTGTTGCCTCCCTTGTTGCACACCGACAATGTTAGCTGGAACTGGTGGAGCTTTCAGTTTTATACCAATAACACACAACTGAGATCCCAACCAATCAGTGAATTTACCCTGCTTATTAAGGGCAGTCAAATCCAACAAAGAATCGGCTGGCTGCACGCTACCGCTTGTATATTCCAACTTGGTTGCTCTAGCACTAGTACTCAGTTTCCACTGCCCGCCACCATACACTTGTTCATTTATGCGTTTTCCACATTCAGCAATAGTAATTTTCCCTTGCCACAATTGTTCTAAAGAATCAGCTATAGCCTTAAGTTTACCTTTCCGTTCTTCCCCAATAGGTGAAAATATCTGTGGTGAACTTGGACTCACAGGAGCACACATCTCCCTTATCTTATCAATAAGCCTCTCCTTAATAAACGTTGACAAGAATATTGGATATCCATCTACTCCTCTTTCCGATTTTACTTTTACAAGAAATTTGCGCATTTGATCCAACGTAGAATTCTTATCTAATGTTTGGATTAAATTAGTATTTTTGAAATTTTCCTTTAAATTCTGTACTAGCTTTCTTGTATCTTGCGCATCCAACCTGAGCCGATCTAAAAATTTATTAGCTTGTATCAATCGAGAAAGCACATAGCTATCAGCATATTTAAATATATCAATAACCACATATTTTACCGGCACATTTAAATCAGATGATTGCTCCACCAGCATTTTTTGAACTTCCCTAGAATCTATCAATCGATGCAAAACTGTTTCTAATTTTTTCTTTAGCTCACTACCCATCCACACATTTTCATATCTTTCAGTTATATTTAAAATGGCTCGGAAAATATCCGTTTCACCAAGGACGGGTCTTGGTGTCTTTTTTAACATCTCATCCAAATTCATCGCATCGAGCTTAGCAATCAAACCATCACCAGCAATATCCGCTTTAGATAAAGCCAAAAACTCATAAAAGCTTTTTCTTGCTGCCACACTTTCTCTCAATATTTGACCACTTTGCAAATGTGAAAACAAACCTCCTTCCTTTATCAAAGATTCAGCGCATTTATGAACAAAAATCTTGTGGTCTACCTTTTGTAAGTTTGTACCGAAATATTTTGTTTCATAAGTGATTAAACTGTACGGATCTTCTGCCAATACATTAAATTTTTTCAAATTACACTTACTAGCATCACCACCCATACCAGCAGAATTAGGTTCCCCTACAGTGCGTACCTCAAAGGTAACCGTACATTCCAGCTCCCCTGTAACATTTTTACGCAAAATAGCCCTATTACCACTTCTTGTTTTCTCCTGATCCAACTCATCACTATCATTATATTTTATAAAACCCTTCTTCTCATTAAGAACCACCTGCTGATCAAACAAAGAAGCCAGGGTCATCAGTCCACCCTCTTGTGTATGCAAAAATTTCCTTAGTTCACCTAATATTTTTTGGTCATCAAATACACCTGTTTTCCCCGCCACTAACAGGTTCCAATCAACCTGCTCTCTTTTTTCTTTCCCACCCTGACCAGTCATAACAAGCTCTACATCTTGTCTTGTGATTTCCGTTTGCACCATAGGTGCGTTATCTTTAAAAAATGGTTGCGAAACCCCCAACCCAGCAAGAACAGCAACATCTGCTTCCTTACTTGAAGAGAATTTATATTCGCGTATAACAGCATTTTCTTGAAAACCAGCTGCAAAACTTTTCCTCATTTCCATCGATAATTTTTTGTAGTTAGCGCTATCAACGATAATCTTTTTCTTTCCCTCATCGCCTCGTAAAAATTTACCCAAATGTCTTATCAATGACAAGCACTTATCCTTACATTCGCTTTTTGTCTGCGAGGCTGCAATAATCTTCAATAATTTCTCAGCACTATTATCTTCCACAAACCTTTTGAGCAGCAAATCATAACGCGTTCCAGCAATTTTAAAGTTAGCTCCTATTGAGACATCGAGATCGAATTTTTTTTCTCTTCCTGTCCCATCCGCTTTTGGTACCCGCTCTTCTCCTATCTTAAGAATTTCGCCCGCAGCAACCACCACCTCTTTCCAACTCGGTTTTAAAAACTCTTCAACATTAGTCACTTTCTTGTTAATATATTCAGCAAACACCGCAAAAAATTCTTTAGGTATATACTTTAAATGTTCGTAAAATACCTTACTATCTTCAGAAGACATGTTATGTAAATATTCACTAAATACTTTCATCATTCTATTACGTACTTCCGTAATATATTCCACCAAACCCGGACGTCCGCTTTTTACTTCAGCATCTAAACCAAGAATTGCGTCTGATAATAGGGCCATTTTGTACAGCAAAAGGTGATAAATATACTCCCCAGAGTTTGCCAATAACACATTTCTAGCATCAAAATCCAAGCTAGCATCTAACCCAAAGTCAACCTTACAGCTTCTCTGAAAGCGAACTAATCCTCGTATAACACCAAAAACTTTTTCTTCAAGAGAAAGCGAAGCTTTCTTCTCTCTCAACTTACTATCCATCAATTTCACTTTTTTAGAAAACGCCGTATACGAAGGAGTTTCCCTGTATTTAGAGTTATCAGGCCCATCATAAACACGTAATATCGCTTCATCCGTAAAGTTAGATAAATCCACCGATGGACCTGCTGGAACTGCAGCAACATTTGAAGCTGAAGCACTTGAAGAAGCAGGAGCAGAGGATTGCGCCGTTACTCCAGCATTAAGAACACGAGTGGGAACCATTTGCCCATTTTCTAAAGTCTGTAGTGCAGTATGCACTACTCCTTCTTCCCGATTCCATAACTTTTCATCACTTAAAACATCACCCAATTCCACATCCATCCTAGCGAAAAAATGATAGATTATTTTATCTTTAGCTCTTTGTAAATCTTCAGGTTTTTGACTAACTGGCAATACCCAAGACATCCTCTCCAGCATATCGATGTCCTTATAAGTTGGTACGATAGTATGCACCAAACTGCGCAATGCGTCGCGCCGTGCCGGCGATAACTTATCTTGATCAAAATATAACACGGATCTTGTTGCCTCTAGCAATGCGAGTAATTTTTCCTTTAATACTCCCTCACCTAGCTTAGCATCGCTTCTAAATTGCAAAATTTCACCGATCTTGGCGTCTATTGCATCACGAATAGAATCAGGCCTACGTATTCCCTGTGCGGATTCAGTAACAAAGCTTAACTCATCACGCCACGTCGCAAGATAGGCTTGCAACAAAGGTAAATTGATTCCGTCATTTTGTTTACAAACTACCTGATTAACACCAGCATTCTTAGCCTGCACTGGTTTTACTGGTTTTATTGGTATATCCCTTGATAATGGTATTCCGCCTTTCAGTATTAGTATTGGCGTATCAAAACCCAATCCCTGAGCGAAAGAACCTGCTACAGCAGTATCATGCAACTTACATTGATATTTAACTGCGTTTTTCTCACTTACCGAAGGAATATGTCGCCTTTCAATTGCAAAAATATCTTTATCAGATTTACCAGATGCTTTTAAGAAACCTTGCGTATTTTTTAGAAAATCATACACGATTTTTTTTCTTGTTGATGACAATGAATGATATTCCGCACCTTCATAAATAGTATTTAACTCAGCATAAAATCGTACAGATAAATTATCAAAACTAGCTTGCGCTCTTGCCACTTTTACCGCTTTACTAGTTAAGCTTGCGTCTTTAGCTTCCTCTTGAGCTAAAGTATCGGCAGCTATCTTAAGTTCACTCAAAATACCGTCCAATCTTTTAAAGCATGCTGGTCTACGACCAATTGGCGCGCTTTCCGCTTTCCATTTATTGGCGAGTATGTTGAAGTCTATATATTGCGCAAAACCACGAGTTGTTGCTATATTTTCCGTGTTTCGCGTTAGCCATTTACTGCTTATCCAAGCCTCACGTTCATCGAATTCTCGGGTTACTTTTAATGGCTCTATCATTTTTATTTCTTCTTTGTATGTTTCCGCATAGTCCCCCTGTGGCGACAGCCTATTAGCAACAGACAAAAATTCGCAACTTGCTTTATACGCATTTAAAAGATATGGCGCCCTGGTCTCAATATGTAAATCAGCTGCGCATGTATAAAGACTTAAAGCAAGATCACGTATATATTCAGCATTTCTTATCCTTTCCCTATCTCTAAAAGCCGCATGATTCCCCTTTTCAAAACCCTGGACAATTTCCGCAAAAGCCTGATCAATTTCTGTTAAGTGGTCTTTTTCTCGTGACCTAAAAGTACGACCTGAATAGCTTTTCCAGTTAAGCGCGTATTGGAGTAAATCGTTTGTTGCTTTTACCTCTTTCTGATTTAAATATTCCCCATTTATTTTCCTTACTCTTACCTGATCCACAGCTACTTGCTCAAAAACACCATTACGTAGCTGAGTTATGGTTGGTTTTGGAATTATTGGACTACAGCCTGCTCCACGCACACCAGCATTACCATAGAAACTACTTTTACTTTCTCCGCCAGTACTATGATTAGTATGAATTGTAACTCCATCTATCTCCTGTTCCCCATCTACTATAGTTTGGCCACCATTACCAGCCCCGGTAACACTATTAAGAGTATCATGTCCACGCATTAATTTCTTAATACCATTTTCCCTTGCCTGTCCTGCTATGTCAGAAATAGGCATTATGCTAACACCAGCA
>MGXG01000049.1 GCA_001801285.1 Gammaproteobacteria bacterium GWE2_37_16 | reverse complement strand
CTCATGGACTTTGAACATCAATGCTACATTGTGATTTTTTTGTAGAGTTAGAATTCGCGTACAGTCCTCTGAATAGCCATTTTTTCCAAAGATAGCCTTATCACCCTCAAGCAACTTAGCTATTGCAGAATCAATTTGGGGCACAGAAGCTCTCTTGGGTTGTAGCGCATAACTTAAGTCCACTATTGCATTGAGAAGTTTTTCCGTAACGCTATTTACCTTTTCTTTATTGGCTTTGGTTTTTTTGGCTTCTTCCGAAAACTTACGGGCTTTATTTTGTATAAATTCAGCCAATGCTATTTTTATAGCATATTTATATTGACCAATAGGATCAGTGTTATAGTCACCAATATTTCCTTCATTAACATATGTTGCCGCAAGTTGCTGGGCTACACTCCATTGTGTTTCTACATTTTCTTTGGTTATCTGGCGTTGCAAGACCTCATGGAAGCTAAAGGAGGCTATTCTAGACACTAAGCTTTCTCCGCATTTTTTTGGATCAAATTTTACTCCAAGCTTTAATAAACCTAATAAAATTGCTTCGAGTGGGCTTCCGATAGCAAGAGCAGGTGGATGGCTCGGGGGCGGACAACTTGCTACCGAGTACGCTGGGGGCGGCACTGCAAAAAAAGATACGCTAGAAGATGTTGCGGGAATTGGGATAAAAGTTTGCTGCTTGATGATAATGTCCATTACACGCTGTAATATCGCCATTTCGTTTGCAGTTTTACCCCTGTTTTCGGTTACTTGTAAATATGCACTGACAAATTCCCATTTTTTCTGACACACAGCATATTCAAGAACTGTCTCATTGGTTTCCTTACGCCATGCCGGATCGGTTTCACCAGTCTTATATTCAACACTGATACCTTTTTCTATAGCGTGCCTAAAAGCATCCAGGTGATTGCATTTAACTAACGAATGCAAAGGACCAAAACCGCTACTGAACGCTGTTCCTTGTAATATCCCAATATTTTGGGTCTTACCAGAAAGCCTGACGCATTCTGTTAGTAAATCAATAAAAGAATTTATACTAGAATCATGAAGATCGCTCTTTGCGGAAATTTCAAGAAGTACCAAACCCAACAAATCAAGGTTTTCATCACGCGCAATGATCGTTGTGAATATAGCTTTTATCAAAGCTGCGTTAGTTGGGTTGTTTTGTGATATTAGGTTATATATCAGATCAGGAAAACCCCTAAAAACCTCAGAACAAGTTGCACAAGTAGGTTTAGCCAGTTTGAATATTTTTTCTATGAATTGCACTACTTCATTTTCCGTTATGCTGGCAGCATGGTTTGGAACTGTTGTTGAACTTGAGTTTTGACTTGACTGCGGGTTGGAGCGTACCAGTAATTCCTCTCTTATTGTTCTAATTTCTTGCAGTTTTCTTTGGCGTTCTTCCTCTTGTTTTTTTGCTAAATCTTGTTTAAATTTCACTAACCCCCAGACCTCCATGTTTTGTCCAAATACCTCAAATAATTGCCGTATATTTGCAATTATTTTCGTTCCCTTTATTGGTCCCCAAACAGTTTGAGATTTACTAACAACATTAATAAAGCCTTCAACTTTGATTGTAGTTTTAGAATCAATATCTTTTGCGGCGTTTGAGTAACATTGCAAAATCTTCTCAAACATACCCTTTCTATCGAACAAAACAGCTAAACTAGCTATAGTACAAATGATGGTATTTTTTTGCTCACTCGGTACATTTCTACAGTCAGCAAAATATTCAATACCCTCAACTACAGAATTAGTTGCATATACTGTAAAGTTACCTGCATATGCTACTGAACTATCCATTGATACTGAGCCCTGCACCTTCACATCCCCACGCTCTGACCATGACCATTTATACTCCTCATCTTCATGGAACCGGCAAAATCTTTGTTTTCCACATAGCAACCTGGCGTTCCAATTAACGAGTAATTTATCACCCAAGGGAAAATTAGTAATTGTGCCACAGAGTATATTAATGTCGCTGTTCAACTCTTCGATAATAGCCTCAACATCATGCTGGTTATTTGCTGATAAAATGGCTAAGTTTTCTGAAAAACCATTTATATCGTTTCTTATAAGAGCCAGCACCATTCTTCTTAGAACTGTACTGTTTTTTGTATTGATATCTATACGCCTAGGTTCACCTTCACTAAGCACTATACCTAGTGGAGTTGGTGCAAGTGATGGTGCGGGTGCGCTCATGTTCAAATCTCCAAAAATAAAAAATCAAAATCTGACTTTAAGTTATACGTTCAGTTTAATTTCGCTCATCTAAAATGATAAAAAAACTATTGCAAACAAAGTATACACAAAAAACATTTAAAAAACATTAAAACAGTCTTAAATGAAACGCGACTCAATGTAACTCCTCAAGAAACGGGTTTTTTACATAAAAAATCAAGCAACTATACTTTTATCCCGCGCAAACTGTACTAAACGAAAACAGGTTTTCAGGGTTAGCGAAAATAGACTCGAGCAGTTTGGAAATTACAACAGACAATCCTGTTCTGTTGCCCTAACGGGCTGACCCGCGGTCATTCTAATTCTGTTCCAGACGGAATTAGTCCGCTAGGCGACAAGAAGTCGAGCTTCTTGAGTGTATTAGACATACATGACCCAAGCAAGCGAGAAAGCCAACAACGCGGAAAAAATTTCAGGAATGAGAAATTTTCAATGGCGCAGCCAGTTCGAAGGATGATGAGCAGGATCCGATCATAAAACCAAAATGCGAAGAGTATAGATTAAAACCCAAGAAAATGTGCTATACTTTGACACTTGAGAAATTTTTCTTAAAAAATTGAATTGGAGGCTAACTAACATGTTCAGCACATTTATCATTATTGTTTTAGTTTTACTCGCTTTGTGGGGAATCACAATTTACAACAAATTGATCCACATGATCGAAGCAATCAACAACAATAAGAAACAAATCGACATTCAACTGGATCGCCGTTTTAAAGTTTACGAATCACTAATTGAAGTAGTCAGAAAATACATGGATTACGAAAAAACCACATTGAAAGACGTGGTTGCTTTACGTAATCAGGCACAAAAAGCGGCAAACAGCGGATTGGAAAAAGACCGCATGGCAGCAGAAGATGCCATTTCTAAAATTGGCATGAATTTGAATATGGTTTTTGAACAATATCCAGATTTAAAAGCCAACCAAAATGCCCTGCAATTGCAAGAAGAAATTTCCAATACGGAAAACAAACTTACCTTCTCTAAGCAAGCTTACAACGATAGCATTGAAAATTATAATGCCGCACGTAAATCCTTCCCAGACACTTTGATCGTCGGTATGGCTCCTGCTAAACTCTATAAAGAGTTTGAATATTGGGGTCTTTCAGAAGAAAAGCGCGCTGAGCAGGAAGACTATAAAGTTAAGATGTAAGTCTTTTTACTGTAACCGCAGTTTTGTAGCCGCAAACTTTAGCTCGTGTTATTGATTTGTTTTATAACGCAAGCTAAAGCTTGCGGCTACAGAACCTACGATTACGGGATATGTAAATCAAATTAATATACAAATCAATGCGTTGCGTTTTTAAATCTGAAAATTATAAAAAACATCGCGAAGCGATCCCACAATTCATTTATTCTTTCATTGTTTTTTTAAAATTCATTCATTAATTATGACTGACCTATCCACTTACCAATCATCTTCCACCGACTGGCGCAAACAATTAAAAATCAACGATCATCGTACCTTTTTTGTTATTGCCGCATTTATCATGATTTACGCTGCGGTAGGAATGGTGTTCGACCTTTATATCCATCCGTTTCCACCTGAAGCGCCAATAACTGATAACATCATCGCCCTACTAACTTTTCAGGTCACACCAATTGTGACTTTAATAATTTCCGGCGTTGCCGCTATTTCAATTCTTGTTTCTTACGCATTTTACGACAAAATTGTCCTGCTTGGCACAGAATATAAAGAAATTACCCCCACATCCACCACCTCACTCGAAGAAAAACAACTTTACAATGTTGTTGAAGAATTACAATTGGCTGCCGGTTTGCGCTATATGCCCAAGGTTTTCATTATAGAAGCTCCTTACATGAACGCTTTCGCCAGCGGTTATAGTGAAAAATCCGCTCTTATTGCCATTACGCGCGGCTTGATGCAAAAATTAAATCGTAGCGAATTACAGGCAGTAATGGCGCATGAACTTAGCCATATTCGCCATCACGACATTAAATTGACTATGGCGGCATCAATCATGACTAATATTTTAATTATCGCTATCGATATCGCTTTTCGTGGCATCCTTTACAGCGGCATGAGCAGCAGCAGAGGTCGAAGCAGTAACGATAATCGTGAAGGCGGCGGCAATGGCAATGCCCTAGTTATTGTTATTATAGTTTTACGTTTTGTTTTACCGATTTTGACTATGCTTTTAATGTTGTTTTTAAGTCGTTCCCGCGAGTACATGGCTGATGCCGGCGCAGTTGAGCTAATGCGCGATAACTCTCCACTAGCGAACGCACTTTTAACTATCGAAAACGATCATAAAATCCATAATGAACAATATGCCGAAATTTATCAAAACACCGCACACGAAAATGTGCGCCAAGCGGCTTATATTTTCGACCCAACCCAAGCGGGTTTTAGCACCAAACATGCCTTCAGTAATATGTTTTCCACACATCCTACCGTTGAAAAAAGGTTAAAAGCGCTTGGGTTTAAAAAATAAATTTGATTTATTTCTTGAACACTGATACCATACCCTTAATGGGTATATCTTATGCTTTTTATAGAAACATCTTTTTTTACCAAACAACTTCCTCATTATCATCAATGATGATGATGATGATGATGAATATAGGGAGTTACAAGTTTTTTTAATGGAAAATCCAGATACTGGAAACATTATTCAAAACACAGGTGGTATAAGAAAAATTCGCTGGTTATTTGGTAATAAAGGGAAAAAAGGTGGTATAAGAATAATTTATTACTGGCGAGTACAAAAAGATCAAATTTATTTTTTAACACTCTATGCTAAAAATGAAATCTCTGACTTAACTAGTCAACAAAAAAGAAAACTCAAACAAATCTTGGAGGATTTTTAAATATGAATAAAAAACGCAGCTTATTTGATGAATTAAAAAATGGCATCGAGGAAATAAAAGCTCACAATAAAAATAAAATAACTTTGCGCACATTTGAGATTAAAACAAAACCACGCCCTGAAATAGATGCTGCATTAATTAGAAAAACTCGTGAAAAATTACAAATGTCCAGAAGTGTCTTTGCATTAAAATTACGTGTTTCCCCTCGAACTTTAGAAAAATGGGAATATGGTACAACTATCCCAAATGATCAAGCAGCAGCATTAATTTTAATGTTAAGAAAATATCCTGATACATTAAAACGTTTAGAAGAAATTTAGTAATCAAAAAATGTCACCAACCGAAACCCTCCACGGTCAAATCGAACGCATTACATTTCATAATGAAGAATCTGGTTTTTGTGTTTTGCGCACCAAAGTCAAAGGTCATAAAGAACTAATTACAGTAGTTGGTTGCGCTGCCAGCGTTAGTACTGGTGAAAACGTTGAGTGTCATGGGATTTGGATCAACGACCGAACTTATGGGCTTCAGTTCAAAGCCGAGCAATTAAAACTCCTGCCACCAATCACTGCTGCCGGGGTAGAGAAATATCTTGGATCAGGCTTTATTCGTGGCATTGGACCGCAGTTTGCCAAAACATTAGTCAAGGCTTTTGGTGTCGATGTTTTTGAAGTTTTCGACAAAAATCCGGAAAAATTAACCAAGCTGCCCGGTTTTGGAGAAAAAAGAAAAGAAATGATTTTGGCATCTTGGGCTGAACAAAAAGCTGTCCGAGAAATTATGGTTTTTTTACAGAGCCATGGTGTTGGTATCGCAAGATCAGTGCGTATTTACCGCATCTATGGCGATGCAGCAATCGAAAAAATTCGCGATAATCCTTATTGCCTGGCTATCGACATTCCCGGGGTTGGCTTTAAAACCGCCGATGAATTAGCCTTAAAACTTGGTATGGATAAACATTCCCCGAAACGCGCACGAGCTGGTGTTTGTCATGTATTGCAAGAATTTTCCAACAAAGGTCACTGCGCCGCACTACAAGAAAAATTACTCAAAGCAGCAATACAGATACTGGAAATTCCTGAAGAAATCATCCTCAATGCCATAAACAGTGAAATTGAAGCTAAAAATCTGGTTGCCGATTTTATTGATGAACAGCCCTGCCTTTATTTAACCGCACTCTACAAAGCCGAAAATTTGGTCGCAAAACACTTGACTCGCTTACATAAAGGTCAACCAATTTGGGGTAACATCGATGACAAAAAAGCTTTAGACTGGGTTGAACAACAAACCAAACTCAAACTTTCCACTTCACAACGCGCTGCAGTTACTCTTGCACTTAAAGAAAAAGTTTTAATTATTACTGGCGGACCTGGTGTTGGTAAAACCACCATAACCAACAGCATTTTAAAAATCATTCGTGCCAAAAATATCAGCATTGCTCTTTGCGCACCAACCGGACGCGCTGCCAAACGCATCAATGAAACCACCGGACTAGAAGCAAAAACCATCCATCGTTTATTGGAAGTCAGCCCCAAAGATCGTAAATTTCAACGCAACAAGGACAATCCTTTAATAGCTGATTTAGTCATCGTTGATGAAGTATCGATGATTGATATTTCCCTCATGTATCACTTACTTTGCGCTATTCCTGACCACGCTGCGCTAATTATCGTAGGAGACGTCGATCAATTACCCTCTGTCGGACCCGGTAATGTACTTGCCGATATGATTAATTCACAAACCATACCAGTTGTACGTTTAACTGAAATATTTCGTCAAGCCGCAACTTCTAAAATTATCGTCAATGCCCATCGCATCAATCAAGGTCAACTTCCTTTATGTGATATAGAGGATAATACTTTAAGCGATTTTTATGTTATCCCAGCTGAAACCCCAGAAGAAATTCAAAGAAAATTACTTGAAGTCATTACTAACAGAATCCCTCAACGTTTTGGTTTTCATCCACTACGCGATATTCAAGTTTTAACCCCGATGAATCGCGGTGGACTTGGCGCGCGTGCTTTGAATAATATTTTACAGGAAGCTTTAAACCCTAATGCAGAACCAAAAATCAGTCGTTTTGGCTCGATTTTTACCACCGGGGACAAAGTTATTCAAATGATTAACAACTACGACAAGGAAGTTTTCAATGGTGATATTGGACACATTTCACATATCGATTTGGAAGAAAGTTTGGTAAGAATCGATTTTGACAACAAAATGGTCG
This sequence comes from Gammaproteobacteria bacterium GWE2_37_16, assembly GCA_001801285.1. GTDB lineage: Bacteria > Pseudomonadota > Gammaproteobacteria > UBA9339 > UBA9339 > GWE2-37-16. The sequence goes on along the minus strand of MGXG01000049.1, from coordinate 4,662 downwards.
CATACAGTTACGATGAACTCGATGAAATAGCCCTCGCCTACGCTACCAGCATCCACAAAAGCCAAGGGTCAGAATATCCCGTTGTCATCATTCCTCTAGCAACACAACACTACATGCTTTTGGCGCGTAACTTACTTTACACCGCCGTAACACGAGGAAAAAAACTTGTCGTCATCATAGGGCAACCAAAAGCTATTCACATAGCAATCAAAAATATAGCTACCGAACCGCGAGTTACCAAGCTGGCGGAAAGGATGAAAATTTGCTATAATTGAACATCCTAAAATTTTAGTGTTTTTTTATTTTTTAGTTAAGCGAGGAATTTATGCCTGATCAAATCACCCCTAATCAACCAACCACACCAAATCAACCTGATTTAAATGAATTAATGAAAAAAGCCCAAGAAATTCAACAAAAAATGAAATGGGCGCAAACCGAACTAGCTAGCATCCATGTTACGGGATCTGCTGGTGGTGATGCTATACAAATCACACTCAATGGTCATCGCAAAGTATTGAGCGTCAAAATTGATGATGCCACTTTAAAAGAAAGCAAAGAAGTAATGCAGGATTTAATCACCGCCGCTTTCAATGATGCTATGGATAAAATTGAAAAAGTTGCCCAGGAAAAAATGATGAAACTAGCCAAAGACTTCGGTTTACCAGAAGATATAAAATAAAACTGAGGAAAATCGCATGTTAAGAAAAGATATTTGGTTTAAATTTAAAAACATTGGTACTACCGTTTTTGCAGTACTTTTGCTTTTTATATGTTGTGGCAAAGCCTTGGCCGCGAATACAACACCAACACCCACTACAACAACAAAACCCACCGCCGCTGTGGCTAGTAGTTTTGGCCAAATATCCACATCAGCACCAACGCAAATACATTCGGCTTTCAGTTCGATGCAAACTTTAATTCCAGCAGCGCCAGACTTAAACGTTAAAGCTTACATTCTCGTTGATGCCAAAAGTGGTAATGTCATTGCCGCAAAAAACCCTGATGATCACCTACCACCTGCCAGTATGACTAAAATTATGTCAATTTACTTAGTGGCTGATGCGTTAAGATCAGGTAAAATCAAATTTACTGACCAAGTTCCCATTAGCGAAAATGCTTGGCGTACTGGCGGTTCACGCATGTTTGCCAAAGTCGGCTCTACTATTCCAGTACAACAATTAATTGATGGCATTATTATCGCTTCCGGCAATGATGCTACCGTTGCTATGGCGGAATTTCTAGCTGGAACTGAAGCGTCTTTTGCTGATCTTATGAATCAAACTGCAGCTGTATTAGGTATGAAAGACAGCCATTTTGTTGATAGCAATGGTTTGCCAGCCCCAAACCACTACAGCTCAGCACGTAATATGGCAATACTTGCTCGTGCCTGGATTTATAATTTCCCCGAATACTACCCATGGTTCAAAACTAAATGGATCATGTATAATAATATCAAACAACCAAATCGTAACCGTCTTTTGTGGCGTGATCCATCCGTTGATGGCATGAAAACTGGCCATACCAATGAAGCTGGTTATTGTTTAACGGCATCCGCCGAACGTAATGGCATGCGTTTAATTACTGTTGTTATGGGTGCACCAAGCGAAAAAGATCGTGCTAATTACAGCGAAGCTTTGCTAAACTATGGTTTTCGCTTTTTTGAATCACATAAAATTTATGCGGCGAATACCCCTGTTCTTAATGCCAAAGTTTGGTATGGCACAGAAAAAGCCCTACCCTTGGGGGTAGCAGAAGATTTCTATATAACCACTCCAGTTGGACAGAATAAAAATCTAAAAATAAAAGCAATCCTCAACGGTAAAGTGGTAGCTCCTGTCGGTAAAAATCAGGCTTTGGGCACAATTACTGTTAGCAATGGTGACAAAGTTATTGTCACTAAGCCCTTAGTTGCTCTCAAGGAAATTCCTGTCGGAGGGTTTTGGTCGAGAATCTGGGACAAAATCAGAGAAGCAATTTAATGAAGGATATTTTTGAAAAAAATTTATATTTATTAAGAAGGCGTTGTTGAATAATTTAAAACACATAAATAACGTAGCCGCAGGCTTTAGCCTGCGATATATTATGTGCCCTAATTGTAAGTTACGCAGAATAAAGTTTGCGACTACAAAACCATTATTAATACGACTTATTCAACAACGCCTGTCAAAAAGATATGTGAATTAAATTACATTATAAATCAATGCACTATTTCAAAAACCTGAAATTTACAAATAACCGTCGCGAAGCGACTCATATATTATTTCATTCTTTAATTCTTTTATTCTTTAATTATCTTTAATAAATCAATAGGTTAAAAATTATGCAGCAATTTTTTCAATTCGTTTCCAATCATTTAATCCTTTGGTCAGTCCTCATATTTGTTCTTCTTGCTTTAGTTATTGAAGAACTCAGAGGTAAATTAAACGCCGCTCCAACGTTAACTGCCCAAGAGCTCGCTATCTTACTTAATCGTGAAGAAGTGGCTCTGATTGATATTCGTACTAATGACGCCTTTCGCAAAGAACACATAATCTCTTCTATTAATAATATCAACAGCAGTAAACCTGAAGAATTTAGCAAACAACTACAGTCAAAAAAGAAACAGCATATAGTGCTTATTGATAATATGGGTACCACTACTTCAGCCCTGGCGAAAAAATTACTAGCCGATGGATTTACCAAAGTAAGTACTTTAAAAGATGGAATCGCAGCATGGAAAAAAGCAGGAATGCCAACGGTAACTAAATAAAATCCCAATTATGAGATCGACTTTAATAATTGGTCTTACTGGTGGTATTGCTAGTGGTAAATCGACGGTTGCCAAATATTTTGCTGACCTTGGTGTTCCAATTATAGACGCTGACGTTATAGCAAAATCCTTAACCATACCCAGCACCAAAGCCTATCGCGCGATTCTTATCCATTTTGGCAAAGAAGTTTGTCAAAACGACGGGAGCCTGAATCGCCCACAATTACGGAAGATAATCTTTACCAAACCTACAGAACGCTTATGGCTGGAAAATCTCTTGCATCCTTTGATTTACAAAGAAATGCGCAAAGAAATTAAACTCTGTCAAGCGCCCTACTGTATTTTAGTTATGCCCTTACTTGTTGAAACAAAAGACCATAGATTTCGCAAAATGATTAATCGAGCTTTATTGGTCGATACAACGAAAAAAAAACAAATGCAACGCCTCCGCCAAAGAGATCATATCACTATAGCTAAAGCAAAAAGTATCTTAAAAGCTCAATGCACACGTAAAGAAAGACTAGCCCTAGCTGATGATATTATCCATAACGATAAAACTCCAATCAATCTCAAGAAACAGATTTCAACATTGCACAAAAAATATTCTACTAAACATTAAAAACCATCGTAGTCTTTATGTTCGTCTATACCAACTAATATCATAAAAGCTACAAATACTGTAGCCGCAAACTTTCGTCTGCACCAGCATCAATATGAAATTTGCATTTTATCACCCCAATGTTTCTGCTATTAAAAAACACAAGGTTCATTTTTTTATGGCAATTAACTTGACAGAAGAGCCTACACTCCATAAAATCCCTATTCCTTTTGCTAAAAAGTGGGGCTATAGCTCAGCTGGGAGAGCACTTGCATGGCATGCAAGGGGTCAGCGGTTCGATCCCGCTTAGCTCCACCAAGCTTCTTTTAAATAAAAGAGAAGCCAAAATAGGCTGTTTTAAAGTAAAAGTTAAAAAGCGTCCGACGTAACCCTTCCATATTACGTCCCCATCGTCTAGAGGCCTAGGACATTGCCCTTTCACGGCAGTAACAGGGGTTCGAATCCCCTTGGGGACGCCATATAAAACAAGGAGTTACAACAAAGGAAAGTGTCTAAGAAATGGACTTATACAATGGATGGGTGGAAATAAACCTTTTACACACACATTATACAAACTTCCAAGCTTCCCTTATCTCATCTAGCGTTGAGATAATAATAGCTGAAGTTTCATCGAGCGGCATAAGTGGACTTTAGCATAAGTTGTTTCGCAAACAGCGCGCCACTTCTAATATTTCATAACAATAACCAAATCCTATAGGCGGTAAAGAAAATATTGTTGTGGTCTGTTCTTTCTTTAAAAAAAGATTCACAGTTTCTGCACGCCAGAAAAATTTAGGAATATAAATATAGCCTTGTGTACCAATAATGTAAGCTTCACTTGGAGTATATGCTGTAATTGAGCATTGTAACGCTGCAATTCCCCCTTGCTCATAGCCCAAAATTATTGCTGCCTGATCATATCTACCCCTGTTTCTCCAATGTGGGCTATACTTTTAATAAGGTGCATTGATACTAAAAATACAAAACGGACTCAGTGTTGACATAACCTAATATTTGAAAATTAGGTGAAATATCAATATTTACCAGCTACTTTACGTGGGCACTCCTCTACCAAGTCATTATATAGTTTATTAAACCTCTTGCTTAATTCAGCCCGAGTAAAACGACTACCAAAACGATCCACAGAAGATCTAAGATCATTCATTTTCGCTTCGGCTCTTCGCTCCCTAAATAAAGGATATCGACGGCTCCTTATAGGAGATTCACTTCGAACCCCCTGTGTCAGGATAGTTGTCGCTTCTAAGTAAAAAACTTAAAGGGGACGGCGAGAGTGAAATAATGAGGCATTTAACAG
>MGXG01000048.1 GCA_001801285.1 Gammaproteobacteria bacterium GWE2_37_16 | reverse complement strand
GCAATCGGGATTGTACGCCGTGGGTTTACAACTGAATCGGCAGGAACTGTAGCAGTTTCAACACCAATAAATGTCCAAATAGTTAAAGCTGCCACATGAGAAAAAGCTGACATATTAGATTGGTGCGAAATATTAAAACTATGAGTCAGGTATTCCTGATGAAAATAACCCCAACCTAAAAAAGCAACAATAATAAGAGGAATAAATTTTAATATTGCTGTTATTATTTGCGTTACGCCAACAAAACGGACTCCTCTAAGATTAATCGCAGTAAATATCCAAATAATTACAATAGCAAAGAATGTGCCAATATATGGATAAGCCAAAAACGGTAAAAAAACTCGCAGATAGCCCAAAGAAGCAACTGCTAAACCAGCACTCCCAACCCAAAGTGCCAACCAATAATTATAGGCGGTTTGAAAACCGATAAAATTCCCAAAACCAGCCTGTGTGTAAGCATATGGTCCACCGCTTTTGGGAACAATAGAACTCATTTTGGCAAAGACCAAAGCAAGCGTAAAAGCTCCACAAGAAGTGGCAGCCCACGCAAGCAAACTGATACTACCGATACGCGCCAAATCTGCCGGAAATATAAAAATCCCCGACCCAACCATAGTCCCAGTTACAAGCGCTGTTAAACTAAATAAACCCAGTTTGTTTTTTTTTGCGTTCATTTTAAAGCTACAAATTTAAGAAATTAAAAAAAATATTTTCTCGCCCATATCTAATGACAATTATAAGATTTTCAAACAGATAAAATTTCATCCAAATTAATAACTTTAACGTCAGTCAAACAACGGCCTGGTTTACTAGGATCAGGAAATGGCGCCAAGACATATTGACCTTGCTGAATACTTGTCATGTACTTGGATTTTCCAGCAAGCAAACTTTCCACCGCCAAATTTCCCATATAAGAAGCATGAATACGATCCATAGCTGTTGGTGAACCTCCGCGTTGCATATGACCTAAAATACAAACCCTGTATTCAAAGGACGTCAATTTCTCTAATTGTTTAGCAATAGCAACACTGCGTCCTGGGTGATCAGCCTCCGCAACAACTATAATCAAACTTTGTTTTTTGCGGCGCGGAGCCAATATTTTTGCCGCTAATTCTTCAACGGAAATAGGAAATTCCGGGGTAATTATGTATTCTGCCCCACCCGCAATTGCCACATCAGCAGCCAAAAAACCAGCACGACGCCCCATGGTTTCAACTAAAAAGTAACGGTCATGACTTGTTGCTGTGTCACGGATTTTATCAATAGCATCTAAGGCAGTATTGCGTGCTGTATCATAACCTATCGTGTATTCGGTACCGACAATATCATTATCTATTGATCCAGGAATTCCAATTACCTTTGGTCCTCCCTCATTTTCCAAAAAAGTAGCACCACGAAAAGTCCCATCCCCTCCTATAGCTACTAAAAGATCTATTTTGGCAGCATTCAAAAAAAACCGACACTTTTCACGCACAGCATAATCATGAAAGGCAAGACAACGACTAGTCTGCAAAATAGTGCCACCGCGTTGAATGCAGTTTGCCACACTAGCAGCATCCATGGGGAAAATATCCTGATCAACCAACCCCTGATACCCCCTGCGACAGCCATACACTTCAATGCCATAATAATGACAAGAACGTACCACTGAACGAAGAGCAGCATTCATGCCAGGAGAATCGCCACCCGATGTTAAAACAAGAAGTTTATGAGTCATAATTTTAAGTTTTACAAAACAATTACAATAACCGCCCTGCCACAGCTCTTCCATACCCAGCTAAATCCAAATGATCACAAACATCACAATAACCAAAGTCCTGCAAAATTTCAACAACAGCTGCGCCTTGCAAAAACCCATGCTCCAAAAACAACCATCCACCAGTTTTCAAATGGCTACGCGCCTGATCAGCTATCAGACGAATTGCTTCCAATCCATCATCTTTGGCAAATAACGCAGCATACGGTTCGAATTGACGCACTGACGCCGCTACATTCTGATCAGACAAATCGATATAAGGCGGATTTGCAATAATTGCCTCGTATTTAATTTCTGGCAAAGCACAACACCAATCACCACAGAAAAACTCAACATTTTCAATTTTCAAGTTAGTAGCATTTTCCTTAGCTAAAATTAAAGCCTCCACACTTAAATCAGTTGCAAAAATACGCCACTTTGATCTTTCACGCGCCAACGCCAAAGCAATGGCGCCGGAACCAGTCCCTAAATCAGCCACACTTAAAACTTCATTTTTAGGCAATTTTTGCAACGCAATTTCAACAAGCAATTCGGTTTCTTTACGAGGTATTAAAACATCAGAAGTAACCTTCAAGTTCAGCGACCAAAATTCTTGCTGACCTAAAATATAGGCAATAGGTCGACCAGATAGCCGCTGTTGCAGCATAGAATACCAACACTCAAGTTGCTCTGTAGTTAATTTTCCTTCAGGATGGGTGTAAAAATAACCGCGCTCGACCGCCAAAATTTTCATCAATAAAAGCTCAGCATCCAAACGTGGTGTCGCTGAATTAGTCGCTAATTGCGAGGTTGCATCATTTAATAATTCCGCAATAGTCATTGGAATCTCTTTCGGCTACAACTAAAATAATTTCCACGAAAAATCTAAATATGCCGTCACATCCGTCTCTGGTCGACCATAATCAACCTCAATATACGGCAAAATATCGAAATTTTTTGTCACCTTATAATCAAAACCACCAGAAAAACCGTAGGGCGTACGATAATTGCTTTTATCGGTATCTTCTGAAATCATAGTGCTAAAGAAAAGCTCCAAACGATCATTCACAGTATACTTAGGCGTTATGACAACACTCCACATATCTAAACGTTTATTAATTTTGTTCTCATTTCGGTAATATTCAAAGTCAGATTTAAGAGAATATTTACCCCAATTTTGTACCGAAGAAAAAACCAAACCGTAAGTTGCACGTCCATTACCCAACCCTTTTTCGTAATTGCCATTAGGTATAGTAATTTCTGGCATACAATACAAACTCAAACCTGGGCTTTTATAAAATTTGTAACTCAGATAAAAACTAAAATCATTCCAACCAGAAGTACTGCCATCACTGTTATGTGTCCAACTATACGGAGCTTCAAAGATAAAATCCGTACGTTCACTAACACCATATGTAAAAATATTATATACCGTGCTAGTATCCTGGCTGGAGTAATCATCATCAAACCTCTCATGTTCATAAGAATAAATAGCATCGAAATATAACGAATGCTCAGCAACCTCTCCTTTTTGATGATAATAATCAAGATAATCGGCAAAACCATCTATACTAAAAAAAAACAAGAAGCTTATGAAAAATATTCTTATGCAGTTGATTCGCGGTGAGTGGTTGAGAAAATTTAAAAACGAATGAATGAGACAAAAATTCCGCAATGTCATAAGATATGCAAATAAAACTTCCTTACAAATCAACATGTTATTTTTAAACTTTGTAATTAATCTAAAATAATCGTTAATACTCTGCTCCCACCCTCCCACCCAAACTAAACTACAAAACCAAATCAATCAATACTGTAATTTTTTGGTGGATGAAATTACAGTATTGTAAAATTTTATTTGCTGCGGTATTTTGGGTGGGTGGAAATAAAATACCTCACATCTCACTAAATTCTGCCAACTGATCAGCCTGATGTTCACGAGCTAAAGCTTCGATGATAGGAGACAATTTACCATTTAAAATTTGATCCAAACTATGTACAGTTAGGTTGATACGATGATCGGTAAGACGACTTTGCGGAAAATTATAAGTGCGGATTTTTTCCGACCGATCACCTGTTCCAACCAAACTACGCCGTGTTTCAGCCCTTTCATGACGCTGCTTTTCGCGTTCACTTTCTAAAATTTTAGCCTGTAAAAGCGACATAGCGCGTGCGCGATTTTTATGTTGTGAACGTTCATCCTGGCATTCAACTACAGTTCCTGTCGGCAAATGGGTAATGCGCACGGCAGAATCAGTAACGTTGACGTGTTGACCACCGGCTCCGGAACTACGATAAGTGTCAACTTTTAAATCCGTAGGATTAATATTCACTGATTCAATTTCTTCTATTTCAGGAAAAACCGCCACAGTACAAGTTGAAGTATGAATGCGTCCCTGTGCTTCCGTCTCAGGCACACGCTGCACACGGTGCACACCAGATTCAAATTTCAAACGTGAAAAAACATCCTTACCTGTAATCCGACATATGACTTCTTTATAACTACCACGCCGCTCACCTTCGTGGGAACTTAGAATTTCCATCTGCATACCATTATCTTCCGCATAATGTGCATACATACGAAACAAATCTCCAGCAAAAATCGCCGCTTCATCCCCACCAGCTCCAGCACGAATTTCTAAAAATATATTGCGGTGGTCATTTGGATCTTGCGGTAAAAGTAAAGCTTGAATTTTTAGCTCCAACTCGTTTTGCTTTTCCTGCAACTCTTTAATTTCTTCTTCTGCCAATTGTTGCAGTTCGCTATCCTGCCCCTTAGCCATTTCCTCAGCAGCAGCCATATCCAGCTGACTTTTTTGATATTGCTGAAATTTCTGTACCAATTCTTCCTTAGCAGAATATTCTTTTGCCAACTCCCGATAGCGATTTTGGTCGTTCATTACTTCTGGCTGCGCTAAAAGATCGGCTATTTCCTTATTCCGCGCGCAAATAGTGTTTAATTTTTGAAAGATTGTATTTTGCATATTTGGTAGTATAACGTAATGTTTAACAATGAAAAGTAAAATGGAATTGCATACAAAGAAAAAATCAATAAACAAAACCAATTAATATGTCAAAATAATTACCTTTAAAATCAATAAGTTACTCTATTAAAACTATTTTTTTGTCATTTCCATTAGTTTATATAAGACACAACTTTTAGGACGTGTAGCCGCAAACATATAACCACCAACTTTAGTCAACGTTAAAATTTTGTGCTAAAAACTCGTATTAAAAAATGTAAATTAACAAAAATCCCGCACGCCATCGCCAGATACGCAAGTTAAATAACCATATAAATCAATATGTTATTTTCATTATTGGTAACTTCTAAAAAATTTTAAGCAAGATTTGGGGGAATTTCAAACCTCTGTATTGTAAAAACCAAAAGTTCCTGTATTCTAATTCGGGCGGCAGGGTGGGGTTGGCTCAGTGCATCCCACCGTCCCACCCTAAAAAATACAGCACTTTTTTCATTCTAACAATACCGTATTTTTTAATTACCCATAGTTTTTGAGCACTTACTATTATTGATAATTTTACAAATTTAAACCATGTATAATAACAAAACATTCATTTACCTCACTCTTATCACTGCCTCACTCACAATAACCCTCACTGCCTGTAGCACCTTACAACCAACCCAACCGCAAAGCTATCATCAATTAACCTGGCCAAAACGTCTTGCTCAACTGAAAAACCTCAATAAATGGTCTTTGCGTGGTTCTTTTAGTATTCATTACGCAAACCGCACCGATATTGCCTCTTACCAATGGCAACAAAACCATGAAAACTATCAAATTAAAATTAGTAGTCCGCTCAACTTAGTCCATTTGGATTTGTACGGCAACAAACAACAAATCACCCTACAAAAATCAGCGCATGAAATCTATACCGCCACAACCCCAGAAGAATTATTAGCGCAACAAGTCGGTTGGGAATTACCCATTGCTAATTTGGTTTATTGGATCAAAGGCATGCCAGCACCAGAAAGCTATTATAAAATTAAACTCGACAGTTATAATCACTTAGTTGCACTCAAACAACAAGGCTGGCTCGTCAACTACCCTGCTTTTACAGAAATGAACGGGATAGATTTGCCGCACACAATCAATCTGGAAAATCCACAGTTAAAAATCAGAATGGTGGTTAAAGAATGGAAAAATTTGTAGCAACAAGCCCGTAGCCGCAAGCTTTAGCTTGCGCAGTTTAATTTATGAATACCACAAAAACCCATTAAACCTGCTCCCAAACCTCTAACAGCAATCCATTAACCCGTGCAAATTCTTTGGCGTTATTGGTAATTAAAATAGCATTTTCAGAAAGAGCGTGACTGGCAATCAATAAATCATTGGCGCCAATTAAAGAACCTGATTTTTTAAGACTTGCTCTAATTGTCCCATAGCAAAAAGCAGCACGATCTGTGTATGATAAAACATCTAATTTACCCAAAAGCAAATTTAAATTATTTTGGCTTTGCTCGTAAAACTGACTATTAGCAACGCCGTACTGTAATTCAGAAAGTACGATAGAAGAAATAGTAATCTCATTGTTTTTCTGGATCTTGTCCAGTTTGACAAAATACGTCAAATATTTTTTCTTCATTAAAAAAATGCAGATATTGGTATCCAACATGTACAGCATTAGGCATCCTCACGTTCTTCTGGCGGCAAATCTCCCCGCGTTTCCATGAAATCTTTCAAGACATACATTGAATCGTATAAGCCAAGCCAATTTTTGTGTATTGGCTGCAAAATTACAGCATCTCCAACACGCGAAATGCTGACCTCCGTCCCTAAAAATCTAAAATCTTTTGGTAAACGAACCGCCATACTCTGACCATTTTGAAATAATTTAGCGACACGCATAATCTAATTCTCTTTAAAATAATTTCAAATACCGATTAATATATATTTTTAAGTATATATTATATGCTATAAAAATTCAATTTCTTGTTATTTAAATATCTGCTGGGAACAATTCTGGTTCAGCAACACGAAGGCAAACAACACAGCTTTAATGTGCGCAACAACCACAAACTAAAAAAACAAGGCACACTAAAAAGTGCGCCTTATGGTTGAGGATATTTTTGTATCTAAATTATATGTGTGACATGCCAAAACGATAAAAGTTGCCTGCTTGGAAAGCATCAGCAGGAACTTTTGTTACTGCAGGTTGTTGCGCAGATTTAGCAAAAAATCCTGCCTTAATTATCGAAGATCTCATAACCTGAGCCGCTGAAGATTTAAGATCCATACCTTCTAATTTTTGCCGCGATGGCTGGTCATTAATCGCCCTTCCCTGTATTACAGATTTCACTAACTCAATAGTTTTTTTAGGTTCTGCTGCTGTTTCTGCATTTTCAGGCTTCGAAGTAAACAGCTTTTTAATTCCCCTCAACAAAGCTATAAACCCATTACATATTTTATGTCCGTTGTCATAGATTGCCTTGAAGGCAAGACCAAACGTGATAACTGTTGCCACAGCAAGCAAAACAGGCACAGCATGGAAAAATAAAACACCGACAATCGCTACAGCACAAAAGATTTTTAAGGCAGTTGTAGCGAGCGGTAATAATACTTTTTTCGCAATATCAGCGCGACATTCTTCTCTGTTGTTATATCCACCTTCCCTTGCTGTTTTTTTAGATTTTTCATGTATTTCTATTGCTCCCCGAACTGCAAATACAACATCTATAACTGCGCCAAAACAGTTCGCTGCACCAAAAAGCCACGGCGCAGCAGCAAGCGCTATAGGCGTTATTGCTTGAGCTATGGTTTGAATACCACTAAGTGCTAACAAGATAGAACCAGAAAGCCCTGAAAGACCAGCCAAATTACCAAACGTAGCAACAGATGGATCACTTTTAGCACCAAAATCGGCAGCTTTAATCCTGCGATATAACTCTGTTTCTTCCAAGGAAAATTTTTCTGTTTTTTCCTCTAATTTAGCTTCTATATCCATGACCCATGAAAAAAACTTTAATAACTCATCATTCTTCAGTAGCGAAAGTTCTTTTATAATGGAACGACGAGCAAAAAATGCTTTAGCTGCCATAAACCATGAAATACTCATAGCCACACCACTAACAGCCGATAATACCCCCATAGCGTCAGGTGATGACATTACACCACCACCAAGAGATAAATCTCTTAAAGCGCGACCAACTAGCAATGTACCACCAGTACTTAATGTTTCTTGAATGCCGTTGGTTATTTCAGTTCCTAAGGTTGGTTGGTTAATGTTTTCTTGTGCCTTTGATATTGTAAACTCACTTGTGGGTTGCCCTATCATAATTTCCTCGCAACTTTTATGTTTAGTATATACATTAAAATTAAGGTAATTAATTTAACTTAGGCACATTATATACTATATTTATAAGGAAAATATTAATGTTTTATTAAATTACATCAAAACAGCTTAGATTAACCTCAAGATATCTGATATGGAGCAACTCCCGGTAAGAGCTCCAAACATTTAGGCATGCTAATTACGATACGTAACCGTAGCCGCAAGCTTTAGCTTGCGAGATTTAATTGGCGCCAATTTCGTGTTTGTTAATATGATTTTTATTTCTGATTTTATATTTCTGGAGTTTATCCAATATCACACAAAACCAAACATACGCGCGTTATCGTCCGCGCGTGTTAAAACCCGTGACTACGCTCTTTCCGAGGTTTCTCAATCGTTTGCGAGTAGTTATCCTGGATAGTTAAGTGTGACACCAAAATCCAAGAATCATGAAATCAGGAGAATTATAATCACATTACAGTTACAGCAGACACAGGATTCGACGCCCTTTCTTGACGACGCAATGTTTCTTCTCTTGCCTGAATAGTTATCGATTCCGCAGAATGTGGCACTGGTCCAGTTGGAACAGGTGGAAACATACTGGACGTTAAGCTAGAACCAGAGTTGGAAACGGAAATCGTTGTTGGTAATGTCATACCAGGAGACGGTGAAAACACTGTCAAGCTTGCGCTTGCTGTCACACCTGTCGTCACCGTTGTTGATCTTGCCGGCTGCTCTGTACTTGCCTGAGGAGCATGTACTACGCCAGGATGTACATAAGACGATGTTGGCACAATTGTTTCACGTTCTGCCCCTGTTATCTCCGGTTCAAAATCTATAAGCTCAAACCCCCCAATTTCATCTTCTTT
>MGXG01000047.1 GCA_001801285.1 Gammaproteobacteria bacterium GWE2_37_16 | reverse complement strand
ATATCCTTCTGCTTATCAGTCAATTCCTCTTTGACATTATACCAATGCAAAGCCTGTAACTTAGCTTTTATCAAACGTTCTTCTTCACGCAATTTCTTGTACACAAGCGCAGCATTGGATTGTTTTTTTAAAACACGTAACTGATTTTCAATTTCATTGCGAATGTCACTCAGTCTGGCTAAGTTTTCTTTGGTGTGTTCAATACGATTTTCAGTTTCCCGACGTCGTTCTTTGTATTTAGAAATTCCTGCGGCTTCCTCTAAATGCAAACGTAATTCTTCAGGTTTGGCAGCGATAAGCTGGGTAATCATGCCTTGTTCAATAATGGCGTAACTATTCGAGCCAAGACCGGTACCAAGAAAAAGATCGATGATGTCTTTACGCCGACAGCGAGTGTTATTGAGGTAGTAATTAGAAGAACCATCACGATTTACTTCACGACGAATAGCAATTTCGTTGTATTTTGCATATTCACCCTGCAACGTACCATCACTATTATCGAAAGTTAATTCAATGACCGCTTGCCCTAAAGGTTTACGATTCGAAGAGCCATTAAAAATAACATCACTCATTGATTCGCCACGCAGTTGTTTGGCGGAAATTTCACCAAGCACCCAACGCACTGCATCTATGACATTAGATTTACCACAACCGTTAGGGCCTACGATACCAGTCAAATTACTTTGTACGGGAATAACTGTTGGATCAACAAAAGATTTAAAACCGGCAAGTTTAATTCTTTTTAAACGCATCTTTTAGAAATTTTTAATTTGAAATTAATAATTATTAATTTTCTAATCATTTCTTCATGGATTCAAAAAACTCATCATTGGTTTTGGTGTTTTTCAATTTTTCCAACAAAAATTCGATTGCTGCAACTTCATCCATTGGATGTAAAATTCTACGCAAAATCCACATTTTCTGTAATTCATCAGGCGGTATGATTAGCTCTTCACGACGAGTTCCAGATGGGTTAATGTTAAACGCTGGGAAGACACGTTTTTCAGCGATACGACGATTGAGATGAATTTCCATATTACCCGTACCCTTAAATTCTTCATAAATAACTTCATCCATTTTTGATCCAGTTTCGACAAGGGCTGTAGCTAAAATAGTCAAACTACCACCCTCTTCGATATTGCGTGCTGCACCAAAAAAGCGCTTCGGTCTTTGTAAAGCATTTGCATCGACACCACCAGTTAAAACCTTGCCTGAGGCCGGGCTAACCGTATTATACGCGCGCGCTAAACGGGTAATTGAATCTAATAAAATAACCACATCTCGCTTATGTTCAACTAAGCGCTTAGCTTTTTCCATAGCCATCTCAGCAACCTGCACGTGACGCGTTGCTGGTTCATCAAAAGTACTGGCAATAACTTCACCGCGCACAGAACGCGTCATATCGGTAACTTCCTCAGGTCTTTCATCAATCAACAAAACAATCAAAATACATTCAGGATGATTCGCGGTTATAGCGTGTGCAATATGTTGTAACATAATAGTTTTTCCTGCTTTTGGCGGAGAAACTATTAAACCACGCTGCCCTTTACCAACTGGCGCAATCAAATCGATGATCCGACCCGTAATATCTTCATTACTACCATTACCACGTTCCATTTTCAAACGTTGCGTGGCAAATAATGGCGTCAAATTTTCGAAAAGAACTTTGTGTTTTGTATCTTCTGGATTGTCGTAATTTATCTCTTCAACTTGCAGCAAAGCAAAATAACGCTCACTTTCTTTTGGTGGACGAATTTTTCCAGAAATAGTATCTCCAGTGCGTAAATTAAAACGACGAATTTGACTTGGAGAAACGTAAATATCATCTGGACCAGCCAAATATGAGCTATCAGCAGAACGTAAAAAACCAAAACCATCTTGCAAGATTTCTAAAACACCATCGCCGTAAATATCATGACGGCTACGTGCCAGTGCCTTTAAAATCGCAAAAATCATGTCTTGCTTACGTATGCGTGTATCTATACCGAGCCCGCTTGCAATTTCCATCAATTCAGCAGGCGTTTTCTTTTTTAATTTCGTTAAATTAGTAGTCTTAACTTCCCCTTGAATATTTTGATTTAGATTGTGAAGAGGCTTAACACTGACAAAAGTTTCTGTCTCGACTTCATTGGACTCTGGTTTTTCATTCCTAACCGTTCCTGGTTTCGTGCGTCCTTTTTTTAAAATTCGCTGCAAAAGTGGTCTAGCCTCTTCTTCATTAACATTACCATGTTCATTACCGTGCTTCACACCATGTTCTTTAATATAAGAAACTGGCGGCAACACATTCTCTTTTTGAGCCATTTGTTCGTAGTACTCTGAAGCATCTTTTGAAAAATTCATTTCATTTGCAATATCTTTATCTGGCATAATTATTGATCACTAAATTAAAGGTTGAAGGAAAAAATGTTTAAAGTTTTTAAACTATATGATTATTGAAATAGATTTTCAAATTGGAATATACCATTTTCCGCAATTCGATTTTAGATAATTCACATAGACAAAATTTTGAATTGTCGACACACGACATCGCCAAGAATTCACTAGTGTTTAGCTGCTTTAGATAAAACCTTTTTTGAAAATCTAACAAGGGAAAATACCGATCGGCATTAACTTTTGTTGAAATCATTGTCAACAGGTTGCGACACTAACACACAAAAAAACTCCTGTCTATATTATTTTCAGTGTAAAGTTGGGATTATATACTCTTCGCATTTTGGTTTTCCGCGTTGTTGGCTTTCTCGCTCGTTTAAGTCATGTATGTCCAATACACTCCTCAAACTCGACTCGTTGCCGCCTAGCGGAAAATCCAAACTGCTCGAGTCTATTTGTGCTAACCCTGGAAATCTGTTTTCGTTTAGTATAGACACAGGAGCAGTCTCAGTGGTACTTGCTTCTAACGCGCCATTTTCTCCACTTATTACTCCTAGTGGTTTATTCAAAACAGCACCTTTTATATTACCTACTACCGCCTCATGTTGGATATTTCCTCCCTCCTCCGCATTAGTTATTGCACTAGGTGCAGTAATAGCAGGATACACCTTACCATTGTTTTTTCTGACACTGCGGCATTTCCAAATGCCAAAAGCAACCACCCCTCCAATAAATAATAAGCCTCCACCACTACCAACCCCAACCCCTGCTTGTTCCTCAGCACTTAAAATAAGTCTTTGGTTGAAATTTGCAGGCATTGCTCTTGTTGTGTTCTTGCCATCGGTAACCGCAATATCAAAAGAAAGCGACTTGCTTCCATCATGGGACAATGCAATCTGTCCTAAATTAATTTGTTGCTGAGTAAATCTTGTAATGGTTGCCCTTATAGCTGCAGAAGTTGCATTTTGTGCCGCATACAATATAAATTGTCCATGACTTATGTTAGAAATAATAAAAGTTAACTCAGCATCACTACTATCCACATCCTGCGCCGCCAACATTGCTCTTGTTATTACGACTGTGTTTTTGCCTCGCTCAATGTTAAAGTTATTAGTAACGATCCGTGGTGGATAGTTTATATGAGGAATAGGTGTAGGAATGGGGGTTGGTGTTGGGATTGGTGTGGGAGTGTGGGTTGGTGTTGGGATTGGTGTGGGAGTGGGGGTTGGTGTTGGGATTGGTGTGGGAGTGGGGGTTGGTGGAACGTGAAGAAAATTCACCAGCGCAGGTACTAGGTCTGTTGTTAAAACACCATTGCTCACAGTAATATCGAACATTGGGGTCTCAGTGCCATCGTGAACAAAAAGAATTTCACCATTGCTAATTTCTGTTAGCAAAAAAGTTGTTATATGAACCCCTGGTGCAGATATTCTTTCAAAGTGACAGTGTTGAATGTTAGACATTGTATAAAAAGGCACCTCTGCTGTCGTCGTCCAAAGTTTAACGCTTACATCATAACCTCCAGAAACAACTTTTGTTCCATCGGGGCTAAAGGCAACTTTAGAGGGGTAACTAGTATGCCCAAATAGCTGACGCAACAAAATCAAAGAGTTATCTGCTAATTTCCAAATATTGACGGTATCATCACTACTCCCTGAAGCAAGTATATCCTCTCTTATTGGATTAAAGGCAAAGCTAAAAGACGTGCGTCGCTGATTTACCCTGAAAACCGAAGAACCGTCTGTTGCATTCCAACCATTGATAAGCCATCTATTAACTGCCGCAACAATTATTGTTCCCTCTTTATTAATGACAATATTATCAACCGATCCACCAGCAGAAAACGTGCGCAACAGAAGACCAGTCCCTACATCCCAAATCTTGATAGTCTTATCCAAACCTCCCGAAATAATTTTTGTTCCATCTGGACTAAAGACAAGACCCTGAATATTGCCTGTATGCCCTAATAACACCCGCACCAAAGTACCATTTCCAGTATGAAAAATATTAATCATATCAATTGTATTATATAAATCGCTCGTTCCTGAAGCCAGCAAAGTTCTATCATTATTAAAAGCAACAGAAAAAACCCAACCTGTATGCACTATCGTGCGCTCCAAAACTCTACTATTTAAATCCCAAATCCTTAAAGTATTATCACCGCCTCCTGTAGCTATTTTCTCTCCATCCTTGCTAAAGACAATAGCAACAACCCCTCGCGTATGCCCAACTAACTCCGACATCAAGACTCCAGTTGTTGCATTCCACAACTTGATAGGTTGAGCCTCATCAAAATCAACAAAACCAGTAGAAGCGATTATTTCTTCTTTTGGACTATAAGCTACGCATGAACGACCGTAAGCCTCACCACCCATTAGCGTGCGTATTAAACCGGACCCATCGGTACCAGCTGGGTCACCCGGATTGGTAGCATTTAAATTATTTGTGCTTAAAATTAGCGATCCACCCCAAGGCACAGTTATATTATTAACGGTTAACGCTAGAACACTGCTATCGCTAAGACCATAGTTCCCCAATGGTTGTTTTGCGCCATCGATCACTCCTTTCTGCACAGATCCTGGTACAATCTCCATATTAACCAAATCAACACCATCTAACAAATCACCAACATGCACCAACCCTGAATCGCCTTGTTCATGTAAAATATCACCCAACGCAGCAGGCTTATAGACACCATCATAAACCTGCAAATCTCCATTTTGACCACGCTTCATATCACTTTTTTTTGCACTATTCTCACTCTTACCACCCAATAGTCCACGCACCGCATAGCCAATTGTACCTATCAATGCCATCCCCACTATCGCCTTGGTCATTTGTTTGGCGTGCCGCACAAACCAATCACCCCAGGTTTCTGACGTTGCTGACAAACTTTCTGGCTTAGTAATCATAATAAAACTCCTTTAAAAATTGAAAATTTCAGGTGAATCACAAAAATGCCACAACAACAGGCTTAAGTCTACGCGCCATACAAAGTCTGTGATTACAAACTCAAAATATAACTCTTCGCATTTTGGTTTTCCGCGTTGTTGGCTTTCTCGCTCGTTTGAGTCATGTATGTCCAATACCCTCCTCAAACTCGACTCGTTGCCGCCTAGCGGAAAATCCAAACTGCTCGAGTCTATTTGCGCTAACCCTGAAAACCTGTTTTCGTTTAGTAGAACTACGTAATCGTTTAACCGCTTAAACCTTTAGCATTCCCAAAACCTCACGTTGCAGCGTAAATAATTGTTCAATACCCTCTTTTGCCAAATCCAACATAATATTTAATTCATCCTGACTAAAAGCTCCGCGTTCTGCCGTACCCTGCACTTCTATAAACCTTCCTTCCTCTGTCATAACCACGTTCATGTCGGTCTCAGCTTTACTGTCTTCTGCATATTCCAAATCAAGAATAGGTATACCATTATAAACCCCTACCGAAACCGCGGCAACCAAATGACGTAGTGGAAAAACACTCAAATTCAGTTTTTTTTGTAAGTAAGTTAAAGCATCAACAAGAGCGACACAACTCCCTGTTATTGCTGCAGTCCGTGTCCCGCCATCTGCCTGCATAACATCGCAATCAATAGCAATTGTATTTTCTCCAATAGCCGACAAATCAACAACCGAGCGCAAAGCGCGCCCAATCAAACGTTGAATTTCCACCGTTCGCCCACCTTGCTTACCTCTAGCTGCCTCCCGATCGGTGCGATCGTGAGTCGCGCGCGGTAACATACCGTACTCTGCCGTCAACCAGCCTTGTCCAGAGTCACGTAAAAACCTCGGCACTCCCTTTATAACACTCGCAGTACAAAGAACTTTTGTATCACCAAATTCAATAAACACCGAACCTTCAGCGTATTTAGTATAATTTTTGGTAATTACGATTGGACGCAACTGATTCGGAGTACGTTTGCTGGTACGCATAAAGACCTCTTCAATAAAAAAAATTGAATTAAAAATTAATTTAGCTACAAAACCGTAACCGCAAACTTTAGTTTGCGAAGCAGATCTGCGCCTTATTTCAAACTATACCAAATCCAATATTTGCGCAATCTCTAAGTATGCAAAACAAAACCTGCAGTCATAGACTTCCCAAACCTACAAAATCAAAAACCATCGAGCACCCGCTTAATAATTCAAAAAAACCATGAATAACGTAGACGCAGGCTTTAGCCTGCAATGTATTGTGTGGAATAATTGTTGTTTACGCAGACTGAAGTCTGCGGCTACAGTCTGCGGCTACGAAATCATTGTTAATACAAATTATTCAAAAACACTAAAAAACAAATATACAAATAATTTTTCTTTTAAAATCAATATATGCAGCAACAAAAATAAAAAAATTGTAAATATTTGGGTTTATTTCATAAATATTAAAGTTACTTTAAATTTGACCAAATTTCAGTTAAGAGATATATTTAGGTATCCTCTATTACTGTGATGAAAATACATACAATTTAACCGCAAAAAATCAAAAATATATTATGATTAACAACACAGAATTAACTGACTTTGATCAAAGTTTAAATATATTACTGCAACGTCATTTGGAATTAACTGCGGAAAATGAGTTGCTACGCAAAAAATTAGCTAAAACACTACAAAAAACAGCAACTTTATTAAATCATAAAAATAAAATTGCCACAAAAATCAAACAAATTATTACCCAAATAAGAGATGAACAACCATGACCGCTGAAGATATCCAAACTATATCGATTAAAATTTGTGGACGTGATTTTAAAATCAAATGCGCAAAAGATGAATTATCCAATTTAGAGAAAGCCGTACAATATGTTGATCAGAAAATTCAGGCTCTGCACAGCAAAGACAACGTCATTAGCTTAGATAGATCAGCCACCATAACCGCACTAAACATAGCCCATGAATTAATGACGCTAAAAAAAAATCTCGCTGTTTTGGAACAAGTTCCAACTCGCATACAAACTTGGCAAGAAAAAATTTCCTTAGCTTTAACAAAGAAACCCAGCATTTCATAATTACAATAAACACTAGCCTAATCCAATCATCTTACGTATAATTAAAATGCCTCTGCGCTATTGGTTAACAAGCATATCGTTTTTGAACCGATATTTTTGCGTAAGGGATTAATATGTGTCACTGTTCGTTGTGCATGTTTTGCTTTTTTGCAAAAAAGCCTTAGACGGTACCTGCAATCCCATACTGAGCCTTAGGGTTCAAAACGCAAGCTTGTGACGGTAATGTGGAGGTTATTTTGCAAAACATAAAACCAGCTTAACATTATCTTAATTACCCCTCTCCTCTATATTCATTAGCCAATTTTTGCTATACAATAACTCTTTTATAATTAATCTAAATTTTTAAGGTAATAAAAAGAATATGCGTATTTTAGTAAGCAATGACGACGGAGTTAACGCTCTAGGTTTAATAACTTTAGCCAACACACTAAGCACTATAGGGGACATCAAGGTAATAGCTCCGGATCGAAACCGTAGCGGTGCCAGTAACTCTTTAACTCTAGAAAATCCATTACGCACTCAAGAACTATCCAACGGTTATGTCAGTGTAACAGGCACCCCAACTGACTGCGTCCATCTAGCTTTGAACGGGCTTTGGGAAGATGTAAAATTTGATGTAGTAGTTTCCGGCATTAACCATGGTGAAAACTTAGGCGATGACGTTATATATTCAGGCACAGTAGCAGCGGCAATGGAAGCGCGAATTCTTGGTATACCTGCTATTGCAGTCTCTTTGGTCGGCATCGGCAAAGACCCTAAAAATTACTTAACTGCTGCTTTGGTAGCCAAACAACTTGTTGAGTTGTTAATACGTGATCCGCTACCTGCCTCCACTATTTTAAATGTTAATGTACCAGATTTGCCCATGGACGAAATTAAAGGTTTTGAAACAGTCAGGCTCGGAACCCATCACGTTGCAGAAAGATCTGTCAAAGGCATCGACCCACGCGGTCGCCCATATTACTGGATCGGCACAACAACCCCAGTCGCCGACTTAGGTCCTGGCACTGATTTTTACGCCATCAAATCAGGTAAGGTATCCATAACGCCTTTACGCGTTGATATGACTAATTACACGGCATTTGATCAGTTATCGAAATGGATCAACGGCATATTAATTTAACAGGTTAAATTAGTACTGTCGCAAAAGTCGATAACTTACACATATTAATTGATAACTAATGACTTGTTATACAATGTTGTCATTAAAGATATGTGAAATAAATTATTATATTTTTCAATAAGTTATTTTAAGAATTTATTTTTTAGCTTTGAATTTTTATCATTTATGCCCAAACTAAAACAAAATAACTCCAAAGAAACCCTTTTGGAAAATTTGCAATCATCAGATAATTTCCATATTGATCAAAAAAACAAAGAACAACCCGCGGACGCTGCCAAAATTCCCGAAAAATCAACCGATGGACAAGTGAAAAAAACCAAGGAAGATGTTACAACAGAAATCGCGCAACTCTACTTTAAAGAAATCGGTTTTTCGCCTTTACTTAACGCCAAAGATGAATATGATTTATCCATTAATACAC
>MGXG01000046.1 GCA_001801285.1 Gammaproteobacteria bacterium GWE2_37_16 | reverse complement strand
CAATTGACTGGTTTAATAGAATCAATTTTCGTTTTTATGGACGTAAAATACTGACAACTTTATTTTATTACGCCATAGTGATTTTACCGCTGTATGCTTGGGGTATTATGGGGTTGCCGGAAGATAAATTATGGGGTATCGACAAATTGCTTTTGGGCATTATGGCGGGATCGGTAGTTTTCGTGGTTGCTGTAATTTATTATAATTACCTCAAAAAACAAAATTTTGGTAAGGCGCATTTCCGCGGGCAGAAAATAGCCATGCCTATAGGCGCTTTGGCGCTTTGTAGTTTGATTTTTTATTTTTTAACCTAATCCCATCTGTTTCATTATTTATTGAGAGCTAGTGATTTATGAAAAAAGACCAATTCGAACTTCCAAAACTTGAAGAGTTAATCGAAAAAGTAACGCAGGCAAAAAAGAAAAATCCGCTGGATTTATCTTCAGATCAGGATTTAAGTATTGCGGTAATGAATTTGATTTCTATTGAAGAGCATTGTTTTTTTAGTGGTACAAAAACTGAAAATACTAAATATTTTGATTTAATTCTTGAAGTACGCGAAATGCGTAAAGACTTGTTAAAAAAGCTAGTCCATGATTCTGCTGATGGCAGTGAGCGTTGGTGTATTTCAAAGCACTTATTGGCTTCAAGCATGCGCCTTATGGAAGTTGGTACTAAGCAACTTGATCTTGGCAATAAAGATGAGGCACATGATTTCTTTCATAAAGCGTATGAGCTGTATGCCATGTTTTGGGGGCTTAATCTCGATCTTTTGGGTTTCGATGCGGCTAAGAAAATCGATCATGCGGTTGAGGTCAATGTTGCTAATAAAGAGATTCTTATAGATGATGATAGTGGTGAAAAAGTTCCTGTCAAAACTCGTGTTCGCTCCGTATGGGGTAAGTTAGTCCAAAAAGCCATTGATTGCTGTTTAGAGTAAAAGTCTAACAGTAGGTGAATTTAATAAAGCAGCAGAAGTTGTTTTAAATGCCGCCAGATTGTCACGGGGTTTGGTTTTGCATAATCCCTTTTCCATGCCATAAACTGGTTTTTTTATTAAGTCGTATTTTTCATTTTTCGCATAGTATTAAGGTTAATTGGAAATGTGTGATATAAGCCTTAGTCATGTCACTGGGCGCATAATTATTATTAAATTATTAATTAATATTACCTTAATTTCATTCAGCAATCTGTCTGCTATAATTAAGGGTATGGAAATTGTTGATTGATCAATTGGAGGGATAATGTATTTGGTTTGTGTATAATGCACAAATAATGAAAGCAAAAATCATTTTCTCTTTTTGGGGAATCAATAATTCAAATATTAAATTGATTGGTTTGTTTTTGGAGAGGTATTTTTATGTTAGAGCAGCCCAAAGGAAAATTTGAAAAGCTATTTTTTGAGTGTAAAAAGTATAATAAAATTGTACAGGTAGCATCTGATACTATTAAGCAGAGCGTCGAGTTAAAGTTGATATCCTCATATCAAGCAGCAAGCTCTAGTCCTTTTGCTTCAGTATCCGCTGGCATTGGGGGAAACCCGAGACAGCCAGATATTAGTTTCACTAGTCTTTCTGACAGTACAGTTGAAGTTAATGGTGGGGTATTTTTTAAGTAAATTTCAAAAGGTGGTAGTGTAACCGTAGAAGCTTTATTAGTTTTCGGTGCGGGTTTGTCTTGTCGAGACAATGACATACATCATCATGGCTGGAGTGCTTTACATTGGGCAGTGTATTTGGGAAATGAGCCAAACCATTCAACGCCATAAACGCAATATTAGCTTATCCATCCTGTGCGCGAGATATTAACGCACAAACGTTCGGTCCATATTGTTTTGGTTTTTTTGGGGTTGTAGCGGCAAGCATACTGCGTTGCATATATTGTCTAAGGCTAATTATCGAGGAGCCCCAACAGAGCAAAAAATAAAGCAGTGGGGGCAATGCATTTGATTATCCTGTATTTTAAAAAAATTCAATGATAACCTTAATCAAGGTGGTAGCTAAATTTGTAATTTGGACTCAGCTTTAACAGAACCAAGGATGTTGTACGTGACATGATTACAGTAGGTTTTGGTGTTGGGTTAGCGCTTTTAGGTAGGAGAAAAACAGTATGAATCCCAAGCTAATTAACGTTTTGAATCAGTGGCATACGTTCTTTATTTTTTTTGCAGTGTTTGTAGGTGTATTAATTGCAAGCCTTGTGGCGTATTGGTTACTAAAAAGAATTATTTTTTTAGCTGGAAAGAAGAAAACAAAGGTCAGTTTATTTCGGAAAGATTGGCAAAAATCTCTATTAGTAATAACGGTTTTAATTTTATTATATTCTGCTGAATATTTTTTCTCGATGCCGAAAGTATATGCTGATTATTATTCACATTTATTGACTTTGCTGGTAATAATTTCTCTAACTTGGTTTTCTATTCAAACACTTTACGCGGTACGTGAGTATATATGTAAACGCGCTGAAAAACCCTATGCTAATAGTCTCAATGCGAGAGCTACACGCACCAAATTAAATATTTTATTTAAAATAGCTGTTTTTGCAGTTGGTATTATTGGTGGAGCAACTGCACTTATGACTTTTCCAAAAGTTCAGCAGCTTGGGATTAGTATCTTGGCTTCAGCTGGGGTGGCTGGTCTTCTCATAGGTTTTGCTGCTCAAAAAAGTTTAGGCAATTTATTGGCGGGAATTCAAATTGCATTAACACAGCCCATAAGGATGGACGATGTGGTAATTGTTGAAGGTAATTGGGGAAATGTTGAGGAAATTACGCTTACGTATGTGGTAGTTCGCATTTGGGATGGGCAGAGGCTTATTGTGCCTATAACATATTTTGTTGAAAAAATATTCCAGAACTGGACTCGCACGTCTTTTGAACTAATTGGTACAGTTTTTATTCAGGTTGATTATACTGCTTCACTGAAAGAAATACGTTCCGCTTTAGATTCTATTTTAGTCGGAACTGATCTTTGGGATGGGCGGGTAAAAAGTCTTGCAGTAACTAATGCTAACGCTCAAAATATTGAGCTGCGGGTTTTAGTCTCAGCAGGAGATCCATCTAAGTTATGGGATATTAGATGTTACGTTAGAGAACAACTAATAACTTTTTTGCAGGAAAACCATCCTGACTATTTACCAAGAACTAGGGTGGCACTTGAAAATCAGTAGGCTAAACGAGTAAAAATCTGAAAAAAAATGGGGTTTTACAATCAATTATACAGTGATATCCTGTAAGGAAATTTAATCGCGTAAAAGCAACGAGTTGTAAGTAGTGCTCAAAACAAAAAATAAGCCATAAATCGATTTTAAGCAAAATATAATACCTTGGAAAATATGCATATTTTTTCTTAGAGTGACTTTTGGTACGGATGATTGTCAAACCCAGGCTAAATTTGAAATGCAGTGGCAACAACAAAAGACCACTTCTCTTTGTAGTGTCCACTAAAAAAAGGTTGCAAGATCAATTATAAATATCTAATAACGACAATTATTTTTCCCTGTTGATAAAAAGATAAAAACAGTCCAATGGTTTTGGCAGAACCTAAACTTTTATCGGCAGTGTTTTGCATGAGTATGCCACTGGGCATTTGGGAACACAAACCGTATAGCAGTTATACTCAAACTTAGAGTCAACGAAACATTTTTTTATTTAAAGAGCAAAAATGGGTAATGCTAACCTAATAACCGTGATTAATTTTATAATCAGGTTATGCTCGAATTCACGCTCAAATTCTTTCTTCTCATCGGTACATTCATATTCTTTATACCCAGCCTTAGCAGCATTTTGATTAGTCGGTTCTCCTGCTGGTATTTTAAAAAAGCTGTTTGTGCGATTTAAGGCTTAATTTTATGATCTATAACTTTCAGGTTATTGTTAACCATATTGAAGATCACTTTAGTTCTTGAAGCCGGTCTAATTTTGCTTATGGTTTGATTCCTATCTATCGCAAAGTGTTTACTACGGTATTGCGAAATATACTGAATTCTTCAAAATATCATTTTTACCTAACAAGAAAAAGCAAAATATAGATAATTGAGAAGTTATTATTTTGCACCCATGGAAGTTATTTAAGCTTGCCTTAAGCTAAAACTAACAATATTTCTTATTTTTAATATTACCTTAATTATATGGCGTTATTATAACGTATCAAAGGGGTAATGGTTGTTTTTCATATAACCACCTAATTTTTAAGGGAATTTATTTCACATATTATGCTACAAGAATTCACACAACAAGGATTAAATACTAATTCAGAACTACTGCGAAACAGTTTGCAGCAGATTGGAACCAATTGGCATGATTTCTGGGGGATGCACCAAGCTGATGCTATGCCTTGCGCGGAAAAAAGCAGTTGTTACGGCGTGCTTCAGGATATTTATAGTCTAGCCATAGAAAAATCAAGTGCTATTGCACAAAAAGAAGGAAGGATGATGTTTGATCGTTTGAGTGATTTATCAAAAATACCAAAAACAATACCGGAAATGGACGATTTTAATGCCTTAATACTTACTTTTATTGATTCTTCTAAATTTAAACTCCAAGACGTAGATAAAGCTTATCATTTGATCAATAGATTTGAATCAAAGCTGGATACAAAAAAAACAGCCCATAAAATGCTCTTGAATCTGATTCAAACTGCTAGTATTTTGCAGCGTTTAAAAAAAATAGATAGCAGTATGCTTTTAACTTGGTTGAATTCAAGTTCATTATTGGATTTTAGTTTTCCTTGTGATCCTAGTCTTTTTTTACCAGTCTCTTTACAAGAAACATTAGACACCATACAGAAAGAAAAAAAGGTAATACATTTAAATGATGCTATAGCTTGTTTTTCTCCAGATGACAAAAAAATCATTCAAAAGCTTCATTTTGAAAACTGGCGCAAGCAAATTTTGGGGATTGTTGAAGAGTTGAAATTTGTATTGGGAAATTTTTCCAAGGTTAACGATCCTTCTAAATCAGAATTGGTTAAATTTTTAAAGCAAGAATACGCTGCGGTAATGGCTTTATTGGAAAATGCCGATAATGTATTTAAACAAAACTTTGGGGAAGATGGCGAAAAAGCTATTTTATTAAATCAATTAGAAAATTCTTCTGATTCAGTAAAAGCTGATGCAAGTATTTTTCAGGTATTAGCGGAAACAACTCAAGAAGATATGCGGATTTTATGTGGAACTCATAAGCTATCTATAACGACTCCAGAAGAAGATGAAGCGAGTAAGGCAATAATAAATGGCACCCGAATGATTGGGATTTCAGAAACAGAGGAGAGCGTTACTACAAGGAAACAAGATTCGGTGTTATTTTTTTCAGCACCCAAACCGAAAATCGTTGTGCAACAGTCAGTAAAGCCAAGAAATAAATTGATTGAGATATTATTTTCAATTTGTAAATGGATTTATGAAAAAGTAGCTGAATTTTTGTGTAATGCAAAAATGGTTGTTCAATTTCTGTTTGGCAATTGTTGCCCAGTACCTAAACCAGATAAAAGTACTCCCGCCCCTCTATGTAAATAAAATTACCCTTTGTACACGACAAACTTTTTATTTCGCCCGTTACGCCAGACTCATGTCTGGCGCCCTTCGGGCTGGCTTACGCCATTCAAAATTTGCTCCTGCAATTTTGTCAGGGCTCAAAAAATCTGGGGGACGCTTACCCAGAGTTACAGTCACCACTACGTGGTTTCTTCATCCTGGGCTATAGTTATTTTACCCCGTCGGGGATGTTGGTTATTTCATTTATATATTTCAATTAGTTACAAAGCTTTGTTGTGTACAAAGAAAATTACCGTACAAATCGTATTGTTATGAATTACGTAGCCGCAGGCTTTAGCCTGCGCTTTTCTTGCCCCTAAGTAAAAAAAACTTAGAGGGGACGGTAGGAATAAAACAATGAGGCATTTAACAGAAGAAGCAAAAAAACAATAGTAGAAAAAACATTAAACTTTTTTATTTACCGCCGTACTTACCGGAATTAAATTCCATAGAAAGGTATGGCAATATATTAAAGACAACAGTTAGTTGGAAAGACTTTTAACGTATTCCCTAAGCAAAGCATCAATCAGCTTATGAAGATTATCAAAATCAAATGTACATGAAAAATTTGTTTTGTTCGTTTTTTTATCTATATCATTCATCTGTAAATTAAAACGTTTACTAACGTCAAATGACATATGATTAAGAGCATTCCTTATATGTCTAATAAAATCAAACAATTGAATTGTTTGGTTAATATTTGTTTATGAAAACGATCGACTTTATTAGTTATGTATATACTCTGCGCATTTTGGTTTTTCGCGTTGTTGGCTTTATCGCTCGCTTGAGTCATGCATCTTAGCTTTCCCTTAAATTACCACAGGTTTAATCTGCCAAATATCCTGACAATATTCTAAAATTGCGCGGTCGGAAGAGAATTTCCCCATACGTGCTGAGTTGAGTATTGCCATTTTGGTCCATTTAGCTTGATTTTGATAGACAAGTGAAACGGCATCTTGGCAATCGATATAGGAACGATAGTCAGCACAGAGCATGTATTCATCACGATTGATTATAGAATCGACAAGTGGACGGAAAAGTTGCGGTTCGTTGGGAGAAAAATACCCAGA
Organism: Gammaproteobacteria bacterium GWE2_37_16; assembly: GCA_001801285.1. GTDB lineage: Bacteria > Pseudomonadota > Gammaproteobacteria > UBA9339 > UBA9339 > GWE2-37-16. Next base: position 5,869 of record MGXG01000046.1, on the reverse strand, counting down.
ACTTATCATGCCCAGTGCGCTTGCTAATTCACTATCAGTATTGATGAAATCTAAAGGTCGGTAACCGTGATTTTGCATGTTTGCAACTTCCTCAGTCTTTAAACCAAATAAGAAGAAATTTTCTGCCCCAACTTCCTCTCTGATTTCAACGTTAGCCCCGTCCAGCGTTCCGATAGTCAAAGCACCATTCAGTGAAAATTTCATATTGCCAGTTCCAGAAGCTTCTTTACCTGCTGTGGAAATTTGCTCAGAAAGATCGGCAGCTGGGTAAATATGTTGCGCATTTTTCACATTGTAATTGGGGAAAAATACTACTTTCAATAAATCATTTACTGCTGGGTCGTTATTAACTACATCAGCAATGGCACTAGTTAATTTAATGATCAATTTTGCCATTATATAACCAGGCGCAGCTTTACCAGCAAGAATTATGGTGCGTGGCGTAAATTTTCCATTTGGATTTTGACGTATGCGGTTGTAAAGAGTTATAACATGTAAAAGATTTAAATGTTGGCGTTTGTATTCATGAATGCGTTTTGCCTGAATATCAAACAAAGAATTTGGATCAACACTGATGCCTGTGTATTTCAAGATCAAATTTGCCAGTTTTTGTTTGTTTTCAAATTTGATTTTACGCCAGGTTTCTTGGAAATTTTTATCATCGGCAAATTTTTCTAATTTACGTAAAGCATAGAGATCTTTGATCCAGTTGTCATTGCCTATGGTTTTTGTTATGAGCTTAGCTAGTTCCGGATTAGAAAGAAGTAGAAAACGTCTGGGTGTGATGCCATTAGTTTTATTACTGAATTTATTGGGCATTAAAGCATAAAAATCTCGCAAAACCGATTCTTTTAACAGCTCTGAGTGCAAAGCGGAAACACCGTTGATAGCGTGACTGCCAACACAAGCAAGATTTGCCATGCGGACATAGCGTTCAGAAGATTCATCGATAAGGGATAAGCGTTGTAATATGCCAAGATCATCGGCAAATTTGCCTTTGACTTCGATAAGGAAACGACGATTGATTTCATAAATGATTTCTAAATGGCGCGGTAAAACGCTGGCAAAAAGCGCAACGGTCCACTTTTCCAGAGCTTCTGGCAGTAAAGTGTGATTGGTGTAACAAAAAGTTTTTTGCGTAATTTCCCAAGCTTCTGTCCATTGCATTTGATGTTCATCGATAAAAAGACGCATCAATTCAGGGATAGCGATTGATGGATGGGTGTCATTAAGTTGAATGGTGTATTTTTCATGAAATTTACTTAAATCCTGCTCGCGTTGTTTGTAAATGCGGATCATGTCTTGTAAAGAGCTGGAAACGAAGAAATATTGCTGTTGTAAACGCAATTTACGCCCGGCTAAAGGCTCATCGTTAGGGTAGAGGACTTTAGTTAAATTTTCCGAAGAAATTTTTTCGTTGACGGCGCCGTAATAATCGCCAACATTAAACGCTTGAAAGTCAAAAGATTCACAAGCTTCAGCTTTCCACAGACGCAGCATGTTGACGGTACTGGCTTTGTAGCCGATGGTTAACATATCATAAGCAACGCTTTTAACGACGGTATCTGGTACCCATTTGACGAAATAACGACCGTTGGCGTCGATATAGTTTTCCGTATGTCCGCCGAGTTTAATATCAAAAGAAACTTCCGGACGATGAATTTCCCAAGGATTGCCATAATTTAGCCATTTGTCGGTTGATTCCACTTGCCAACCGTTTTTAATTTCTTGTTTGAAAATACCAAATTCATAGCGAATTCCGTAACCAATAGCAGGAATATTTAAAGTGGCAAGAGAATCTAGGTAACATGCAGCAAGCCGTCCAAGTCCGCCATTTCCTAAACCTGGCTCAGGTTCTTGCTCAACAAGCTCCTTAAAATCAATGCCCATTTCCTGCATTGCCTGTTTGACGTTGTCATAAATATTCAGGCAATAAAGATTATTTTCCAATTGTGGTCCAATTAAAAATTCTGCGGAAAGATAGCAGACGGTGCGAGTTGCTTTTTGGAAATAAATTTCTGCAGTTTTGATCCAAAAATCCATCAAGCGGTCGCGCACTGTATATGCTAAACTGGTGTAATAATCGTTTTTTGTCGCAATGCTGGGGAATCGACCCAAAAGACAGGCAAGATTGTCGGTAAATGCTTGTTTTATGCTTTCTGTGCTTAAGCCAGTGCGGACGGATTCATTTTCTTTTTTTTTGATAAAAAGCAGATTTTTCATGGTTCATTATTTCCTTTTAAATGAATTGAAATATTTTAGATAAATGAAATTATAGCGTTGAATGTAGGATAATGATAGTGCATTTACGGTATTGTTAAATATTTTTAATGATACAAATGATGATATCATTTGTTTTATATACTCTTCGCATTTTGGTTTTATGATCGGCTCCTGCCCATCATCCTTCGGACTGGCTGCGCCATTGAAAATTTCTCATTCCTGAAATTTTTTCCGCGTTGTTGGCTTTCTTGCTCGCTTGAGTCATGTATGTCCAATACACTCCTCAAACTCGACTCTTTGCTGCCTAGCGGAAAATCCAAACTGCTCGAGTCTATTTGTGCTAACCCTGAAAACCTGTTTTCGTTTAGTATATTTAGATTATGAAATTTTCAACCCGGCAAAGCGTCCTTAATCCACATCTTTCGCAGGTTTTTTCTTTATTTTTCGGATCAACTTGTGCTTGTCCGCTTAAAAAATCTTCAGCGAGTTTTTCTAAAGTGTTACGCCAAATGTTGCGCATTTCGTTCCAATCTGCGGTTGGCGCTAGGTCGCAGTCGCGTTTTGGTAGCTGGTCCAAACTTTTTACGCCATCGATTTCTTGAGAATTTGCAGTAATTCCGCTAAACCCCATTTTATGGAGATTGACGTGAGCAAAAATCAGACCGCTAATAGGTTCTTGAGCGGTTATGCAATATAAGGGTAATTGTGGATCTTCAGGTCGCTCGTTGAACCAGTCCTTGTAGTTAGTTAAATTTTTTCCGGTTTTATAATCAATAATAACTAGCGAACCGTCGGCTAGGCGATCGATGCGGTCAAGGCGTAGGGTGAGCTGCATGTTGCCAAGCTCAATATTGGTGCTTTGTTCGGTATTGGTAATAAGAAAAGGCGGGCGTTGTTTTTCTGATTTTAGCCAGTTTTGTAGGAGTTTTTGAAGGCAAGTTTCTTCTAATTGCAGGAGATTTTTGTTTTCTTGAGTGGTGGGCAGTTGCAGTGCTGTTAGTGATTCAAGAGTTTTGGTGGAGATAAGTTGTTCTAAAGCAGGATCATCCAATTGACAAAGCTGTTTTTGCTCACCATTCAGTGTTTGCCAAATTTTTTCTAAAATTGCGTGAATAAGCGTCCCTCGATCGATTTTGGATAAACCTAGTTGAGGTTCATCCAATTTTTCAGCACCTAAACGACATTCGACAAAGGCGCGAAAAGGGCAGAGCGCTTGTAGTTTTAATATTTTACTGCCGCCACGGAGTTTAGTGGTTTTTTTATCAATGAAAGTGTTTTCTGTAAAAACTGGAGGTGCTTGGTCTGCAATATAGGTTTCCAGATCGCGGGCAGCATAAATTTTTTCTAAGCGGGATATAAATGGGCTTAGGTCCAATTCTTCATTTTTTATTTCCTTTATATTCGCCAACAACGGACTGATTTTGAGTTCGCGTTCATCCGCGGAGGTTACATAACTGCAGACAATGGTGTCAGAGCTACGCAAAAAACGCGCTGTTAAAGTTTTGGCAAATTCCAATTCTTGTTCGGCGGAAGCATGAGGTAAATTATATTTTTTTTGTAATTGTACTGGTAGAAGTGGGTTTGGTTTTGGCGCTGAGGGCCAGGTGCCTTGATCCATGCCAAGAAGCCATAGGTGATCAAAATTCAATCCGGCAGCTTCCAAGACGCCTAAAATATTAATTGGAGTTGGTTTATGTTCTGGTTGAAAAATAGTTTTATGCAGCTGCAGAGTTAAAAGCTCGCGCGCTTCGCTAAAAGATAAGTTACTACTTACCAGATCAAGAGTCGTAAATTCCTGCAGTAATTCTTGTAAGCGCTGTACAAGTTGATATTCGGTACTGCTAAGGTTACGTTCCCCTGGCCAACCACAAGCTTGTAATAATGCAAAAAAAATAGGTACCCATTGACTGGGTAGATAAGATTTTTGACGATGTGAAGTGGTAATTGCAAATGTTTTCTCTAACGCATTGATAAGTATAGCATTTTCACCTACATATCCTAGAAATTTAGTTCTTGTAAATTTAAGTTGTTTAGTGGAGCGCAAAGTTTTTTCACATTGCGCACGCGTAAATATTTCTGTTTCAGCTCCGGCGATAAATGGTGTACGCAATAAATCTAAAGCATTTGTTAAGCTAATGGTATTGCTAAAACTTAAGTGTATTAATTTTAAGGCAGTTTGAATGATGGGGAATGAGGTCAGGGGTTTACCGAGAGAAATATTAAAAGTGTTTTTTTCGGGAAAGACTTCGCTAAAAATTCTTTCGATTTGATCGCGTAGTAAATTGAGTTTTGGGGCAATGCAACCTATATTGCATTGCGGATTATTTACCCAAATTGCTCTTGCCCAGCGCGCCATAGTTAAAATCTCTTCGGTGTTGTCAATGCAACCGATATATTTTGCGTCTAGGACGTTTTTTTGATTGGGGTCGATAAAATTGACTTGGTAACCGTGTTCAGTAAAAGTAGTAAGAAAAGTTTTTATTTGGGGAGGTATTTGGTCGAATCCCACTAAAACCCAAGTTTTTAGCTGGATATCCAGCGATTTTTCTTTCAAATTCTGAATCAGTAAATTCGGTAAGCGTGCAGTATCAAAGAAACCTTTTTCTTCGCAATAAGATTTGAATTTTTCTGACCACTCAAGAAAAGCTGCAGTTATTTCAATATCAAAATTAGCTAATTGAGAAAATGGTAGCTGCCATTTGTGTAATAAATCCCACGCCTGTTTAGCGTTTTGTGCCAGCCAACTTAAGTCAGTTAAGCCATTATTATAATTAGATGTGGTAATAATTTGCTGCCAGATGAATAACTCTTGGTTGGCATTTAACAGGATTACTTGCTTATTTGCTGAATTATTTGAAATATGCAGCAGCCAACTGGCTAAGGGCATAATCAATACTGATTGCCATGTGGTTTTTCCCATTTCTTTTTGCTTGTTATCATATTGTTCACGCAGCTCAAGCGCCAGGCGATTGTTGGGGGTTATGACAACTGTTGTTTCGGGGGAGAGGTTTTGCCAAAGGGTGTGCATAATTACAAGGTTACAAAAGTTTTAAAGCCTTAAAATAGCATTTTGTTTGGGGTTTTGGCTAGGGAAAGAAGAAAATTCTGTCGGTTGGCGATATGTATACAATATGTAAAGTAAATGTAAAGACTATACATGTTGTGGTGAAATTATGTTAAAAAAAATCGAGCGTCCAGTTCCAAATATAATTGACTACATTTCTAAAAATTTAGTTAAAATTAACCGTCTAATTGATACCAATGAAAAGGTCAGATTGCTAATAAAAAAAATCTTTTTCGCCTTATGTCCATTGGGAAAAAGTAAAATATTGGGAAATGCCAGATGGAGTTGAGCCAATCGATCTTTGGGGGGCAATCAAGTATGCTAGAAGAATGGCGCATAAAAGTATTATAAAAAGCGAAAGTGGTGTTACGCCTGTCATTGTCATTCCTGGAATGCGTCAGAGTTTATTTTGGTATCGTGGATTTGATGGTGTCAGCCAATGTTTGGCAAAAAAAACATACACACCGTAACCGCTGATCAATATCCAGGAAATTTCTATTACCGCTGATGGTAAATTCCATTTATGTAGCAGTGAAGTTAAAATCAATACTGCGCCAACCAAATTATAAACTGAATAGATAA
>MGXG01000045.1 GCA_001801285.1 Gammaproteobacteria bacterium GWE2_37_16 | reverse complement strand
GATTACGACTAAAAACATTGGTTAACAAACTCGTGTCGCGGAATGGGCGAGTATGTAAAACAAAGGCTGGTTCGAGGTTGATGCGTGTAGACATTTTGGGAATTTTAAATTTTGAATAACTGTGCAATAATTTATCATGCCACTCAGGGCGATATTAGCAACAGAGGGTTGAAAAGCAAAGCAATTAATTAAGTTCTCAATCTTGGTTTTTGAAACTTGAATGGTTAAAGTTGAGTGATTCAACTTGAACTATTCAAGTTTCAGGGGTATAATTCCCAAAATGAATCAATTACCAAATAGAGTGGTTAATGTTTATGAGGATAGCAGTATGAAAAATGATGAGTTATTCCCTTTGCGGGTTGCTAGTGGAAATCGATTTTGTAACAGGGAAAAGGAACGTAAATTATTAAAAGAGTTATTTAGGCAGAAACGTCCAACAGTATTGATTTCTCCAAGAAGATATGGCAAAACAAGCTTAGCGTACAAAGTTACGGAAGAGCTTAAATATCCATTTTGTGTCATAGATTTTTTAACCGCTTATAACGATGAATCGATTTGCGCGTGTATTGTTAAGGGTGTTTCGGAGTTGGTATCAAAAATTATGCCAACCAACCTGAAAACAGTACAACTTTTAGAAAAATGTTTTTATGGCGTGAAAGTATCAATTTTATCAAAATTTATTGAGCTTGAATTTACTTCCCCTGTTGAAAAAATAGATCCTGTGCGGCAAGTTCTGGAAGTGTTGAAAGGTTTAGAAACCTTGGCGGGTAAATTAAATAAAATTGTGGTGGTATTTATTGATGAATTTCAACGTGTTTTAGAAACGGAAAGAGGAGATGCTATTCAGGGTTCAATTCGGAGTATTGCTCAGTTAACGCAAAATATCGCTTTTCTTTTTTCAGGCAGTTCACGTCATATGTTGTCGCAGGCTTTCGATGATTCCAATCAGCCTTTGTACATGATGTGTGAGAAAATATTTTTAGGAAGAATAGCGGCGCAGGATTATGTGCCATATATTCAGGAAGCAGCAAAAATTCATTGGAATCAGGAGTTACATTTAACGGAAATAGATCGAATTGTAGAACTTAGTGAAGAACATCCGTTTTATGTGAATTTTTTATGTAGTAAATTATGGCAAAAAGATATCCCACCTCTTGATACCAATGCCGTTGATGCGGGTTGGCAGGAGTGTTTTGTTAGTGAAGAAAGAAGATTGATTGAAGAATTGGATAAATTAACAATTGCGCAGCGATCAATATTAAAAGAAATTGCTCATACGCCAAATCTAAATGCGCCAACAGCAACGCACTTCCTTCATAAAGTAAAAATGTCATCAGGAACAGTGACGCCGATTCTTAAATCTTTAGAAAAAAAAGACATGATTTATGTCGATCCAAAAGGCATAACCAGATTGCTTGATCCTTTGATGAAATATATGTTGGTTATGAATTAGGGATCAATAATGAAGACACAAGATAAAGACTTGCGGCTACGTTATTCTTGTGATTTGCCCGTGATTTTTTAGAAGTTACCAAATTCAAAAAACAACTCATTGAATTATATAGTAATTACATCCACATACCCTGAGGATTATTAATGGCTAATTGTTGTTAATATATCAATGCTTTTTAATTAATTTCACTTCCCGTGAAATTAACCCCACACCACCAACCGTAAATCCGATTGTTTTTGTAAGGCAGAATTATAGGGCAAAACGCGAACTCCATAGCTGTAGAAGCCGGTATCTTCGACGTTATATTGTGCAATATAAGTCAAAATTCCGCTTTCACGCTTGTCGACCAATTGCATAGGAATAATGGTTACAGGTTCCTGCATTTTTTGATTTTCATTTTTTGCTAGAATTAATTCTATTTTTAATTCTGAAGCTTTAACTTTACCTGAGAAAAGCAAAACTTTAATGGTTACCATTCCTTCGGTCATGATTTTGCCATCTTTAACACCATTGACCAAAATAGTTTTTATTTTGACTGTATAAAAACGCTCTGTGACATCTTTTCCCCAGGCGACAATCTTTTTTAATTTTGCGTAGGCGTCACTTTCTAAATCAATAGAATATTTGGCTAGTGGATAATAAAGTTTTTCTAAGTATTCATTTGCCATGCGTTGACTGCTGTATTGATAAGCGATTTTGGCAATGGAAGCTTTCATTTTTTCCAACCATTCCTCTTTAGGGGTTCCTTGATTATTAGTATAATAAAGCGGGGCGATGGAATATTCCAAAGTATCCAACATGTACATGTTTTCCATGTCATCTCGCTGCGCTTCATCTGCTAAAGAGGGGAAGCTGTCGATAATCCAGCCGATTTTCGGTTCATAAGCTTCATCCCACCAACCGTCTTGAGTGGAAAAATTCAAACCACCATTGAGACCGACTTTCATGCCACTAGTGCCACAAGCTTCTTTGCCAATTAGAGGAGTGTTTAACCAAATATCAATGCCATGGGTCAATAATTTGGCAAGTGCCATATCGTATTCTTCCAAAAAGATAATATGTCCTTGAAGGTTTTTATCGCGTGCGGTAATAATAAAATCACTGACTAATTCTTTCGCTAAAATATCGGCAGGATGGGCTTTGCCGGCGATGACCAAAACGATTGGTCTTTGGGTATTTGTCAAAATGCGCGCTAGGCGTTCTTTGTCGCGTAAAATAAGAGCATTGCGTTTATAAGATACAAATCTGCGAGCAAGTCCGATCATTAAAACGTTGCTATCCAAACAATTTAAAGATTGGCTAATGAGCAGTTTGCTTTCGTTGCGTGCTGGATATTCTTGTACAACGCGGGTGCGGATTGCATCGAGTAGTTTTTCTTTTTCTAGTTGATGGGCATCGAAAAGTTTTTTATTGGGTATAGTTGCAATTTTCTCCCAGACTTTCGGGTCAGCCTGTTTTATTTTCCAGTCAAAACCAAGATATTCATCATAGAGATTTTTCATAGCATCGCCGATCCAGGTTGAGAGGTGAATGCCATTAGTAATTTCATCGATTGGTGTTTCGGATTCTAAAACCCCAGGCCAAATTTTTTGCCACATAGCGCGAGAAATATTACCGTGAATTTTAGACACAGCATTAGCTGATTCGGATAAATTAAGCGCCAAAGCGGTCATGGAAAAGACCGGTATTTTTTCTTCAAAATCTCGAGCGAGTGTCATAATTTTATTGATAGCACTCGTGATTTTATCGATAGTGTTTTGGCTGGCTCCAATAAATTCCTGATATTTGAAAAAATATTTATGAATTAAATCTTCGCTAAAGGTTTCATTTCCTGCAGGAATTGGTGTGTGCGTTGTGAAAACTGAAGAAGAGCGTACTGCCGTGCAAGCCTCATCAAAAGACAAGCCTGTTTTAGCTAATTTTCTTATCCTTTCCAGTAATAAAAAGGCGGAGTGACCTTCGTTTAAATGATAAAGAATTGGATTGAGATTGAGTTTTTCAGTGATAAAACGAGTCCCGCCAATACCAAGAATAATTTCCTGTATTAAACGTGTTTCTTTGGGCCCTGCATAAAGACGGCTGGTGATTTCGCGATCGGATGGGGAATTTTCAGGTACATCGGTGTCGAGTAAATATAAGCTCACTCGTCCTACTTTTATTTCCCAAACCCGCACGTGCACGGTGCGATCTAAAACTTCTACACTGACAGAAATTGCTTTACCATCGTTGTCATTAACAAGACGCATTGGAACTTGGTTTGGATCTTGCGTTTCATAAAAAGCGATTTGTTCATTTTGGAAATTGATGCTTTGATGAAAATAACCCTGTTTGTAAAAAAGACCGATGGCGATCATTGGTACATTTAAATCAGACATGGTTTTTAGGTAATCGCCAGCAAGAATGCCGAGTCCACCTGAATAGATGGGTAAGCACTCATCTAACCCATATTCCATGCAAAAGTAAGCAATAGGGCGTTCATTGCAAATTGCATTTGTATTACAAGTCTCATTGATTTTTTTATCTCCGCAGTAGGAGTTAAAATATTGTAATTTGTTATGGTATTCGTGCATGTAGTTTTCATCATGTACTTTTTTTAGTAAAGCTGCATGGGAAACGACGTTCAAAAAGCGTACTGGATTATGTTGTACTTTATCCCAAATTACTGAATCAATTGCCTGGAAAAGTAGTTTGACGCTTTCATGCCATGACCACCAAAAATTATAGGCAATATCACGTAACCCACTAATTTCATTTGGTAAAATGCCTTCATTTTGCATTAGGTGAAATCTTGGTGTGGTTGTTTCCGCTTCCTGAATTAATGTGTAATATTTTTCGCCAGATTCGGTAGTATCAAAACGGGCATAATAAATTTCATTAAATTCTATTGCCTGTTCATAAGCATCTAAATAATTCTTATAGAAGAATGACCAGTCAGCTAGTTTGGCTAAACTTGCTGATTTTTGGCGAATAGCATCGTTATAGGTGGAATCGCGTTTTAAAATTACAATTAATTGATCGCAAAGAGTTTTTATAACGGTTTCCTGGGATTTGTTTTTGCGTTCCAGAACAAAAACCGCATCGCGATAATCGGAGTTTTTGAGACTTGAAACCCAACTACCAAAACCGGCAAGATCAGTGGTAATTGTGGGGGTTGTTTGAGCGATACTTTCCAGTGGCGTGTATCCCCACGGTTCGTAAAAAGATAAAAATAACGAAAGATCACAGGCGGCAAGGACTTGCTCATAAGGTAGATCGAAAACGCCATCAGTGCCATCTAGATAAGCGTCAGAATAAACAACATGAATTTTGCGGTTTGGATCTTTGAGATTTAAATTGGAACATGCTCTTAGTAGTGGATCGCTATTGGGATTGGCTATTTTATGTGTAGCAATGCCAAAAGCGGCGTTTTGCTCCGGTAAAGTGGCGCGATCGATATTTAACAGGCTGTCTTGTTTAGTATGATGGTTGGCAGCGATTAGAAAAAAAAGCACAATTTCTGAATCTTCGGGTTTTAGGGATTTTTCTAATTCCGTTATAGTATTTAGTAATAGATCATAACCTTTATTATGAAACTCATAACGCCCTGATGTTATCCAGAAATGAGTATTTTCGGGCAAATTTTTCCCAATAACTTTGGAAGTTATTTCCAGAAGATGGGTGCGTGTTGTAGCGGTTTTTTCATAGTATTTAAATTGTTGAGTTTTTTCTATATCCAAACCATTGCTGGCAATTTTGTCGGGGTATTTATCGAGAATAATATTAGTCTCATCTGCAGTAAGGTCGCTAACAGTGGTAAAACAATCAGCTTCTCTTGCTGCCGCTGTTTCAAGAGAGTGTTTGGCAAAAACCCCATAATTTTTAGCTTCGGCGTTTGGGTCAAAATTCGTATCTAAATTGTAAACAAGTTTATTGTAAGAGGCGAGAGTACGTCCTAAAACTGTGGCATGAGTTGTGAAAATAGTGATAACATCGCGGCAGTGTTTTTTTAAATATAAGATACCGGCTCCACAAAGCCATTCATGAAAATGAGCTATTAATTGGGTGTTTGTATCAGAAAATTCTTCGCACAGCGCTTTAACAACTTCACCACTTGCAGTAGAAAATAAAATTGGTTCATAGTATTCAAAATTACTTGCTAAAGAGTCAACGCCGTAATCAGACCAAAGATCGTAGAGCAAAGTGTTGATGTTATAACGATCCTTATAGGCAACTAAAATAACAGTAGGTTGTTCAGTTTTTTCACCATAACCTATATCCCAGTAACCGATGCAACAAAGCAAACCTTTACTGGTAAGTAATGTTTTAATTTTGTCGTTTGTAGGATTGTTTTCTTCAATAAAATGGTGATTGTTTTCCAACCATGGACCGATCAGTATGTAGTTTGCCCCAAAATTTTTAATGGCTTGTTTGGCTTTGCTGCGTAAAACAGTATAAATACCGCCAACTTTGTTGCAGACTTCCCAGCTTATTTCGAAAAGAAATGTGGTTTTATTCATGTTAAATTATTTGGGAAAAGTCACTGACAATATTTTGAAAATTGATATAAGCGTCATAAGGGTTTTTGTAAGGGTTGAAATACTTATGTACATCGCCATCATTAGCATATTTAGTACACATGTAATAAAAATGATCTGAGGTTAAAAGAGAACGCCAGGTGTGAATGAAATCGTTGTTGCCGGTGGCTTTAACTGGTTGCTCTAGGGCATACACGGCTTGTAAAGCGTCTTCTTGCAAGTGATTGCCACGCCAGGCGGTTAAGTTGCGTTCCTCATCTGCCCAGGAAATAAATTCAGGTATATCAAGTGTTGCTACGGATTCAAAGGTAGTATTGACTTCATGCGGTGTCATAAAAACGAAATTTGGATTTTTTAAAATGCTTTTTGGTAGATATTCAAGGAAATCGAAAATACCAGTTTCACGCCATTGATGTTCGCCAAAAGTCTCATAGTCCATAAATAAATTTATCATTTGAGCGTTGCCGTCTGTGGCGTGAACCCACTGAGCATATTTTTCTGCGTCAAGAGGGAAGCCAGACCAACCGCGATTAGAAAAACGAAAAGCTATATCATCTGATAAATTATAATTTCTTAGCAATAATTTAATTTTTTTGCAGTTTGGCGGCTGATAAATAAAATTTGGACTACGCCAGCCGAGAACTTTATCTGCCCCTTCAGTTAAAATAGAATGATAACCAAGATCTTCAATGAATTTGGCGAGTTCGTTATTGTAAATAAGCTCAGTATTGCGAAAGCTTTTGGCATTGAAGTTGAATTCTTTTTTAATAAGTTGATGGTGAATTGCAACCTGTTCTTTGAATTCCTCTTTGGAAAAGAGATAACTGAGGCTGTGATAAAAAGTTTCGTTGAGAAATTCCACGTGTCCTGTAGCCGCCAGCTCTTGGAAAGAATAGAGAATTTCTGGGCAAAACTTTTTGCATTGTTCGATAAAAGTCCCAGAAATAGAATAAGCTACTTTGAAAGCGCCTTGATATTGTTTGATTAATTTTAAAATTAGCGCATTAGTTGGCAGATAGCATTTATTTGCCACCTTCAATAAAATATTACGATTAGCTTCGTCATCTTCATAATAATGATTGTTGCCGATATCGAAATAGGTGTATTTTCTTAAGCGGTTAGGTTGATGAACTTGAAAATATAAACAGATGGCGACCATGGTGTATCCTAGTTTTGGGTTGATGTTTTTTTATTTTAAATATTTTCAAAAAATAACATGTTGGTTTTAAATATGATTTAAATGTACACATTTTTTGACATATGTGAAATTTTCTCAAAAATTTCATTCATCCCTTTAACTTCCTGTTAAATTATTATAAACAGAAATGATTTTATCTCCTGCAATATCCCAAGTTAAATGTTCCATTTCCTTTTTTGCATTAGTAATCAATTCGGCACCCAGACCTTTGTAAGCGAGTACAGCCAAAATTTTCGCGGCCATATCATCGGTGTCCCAGAAGTCAGCATTTAAGGTATTGTGTAATGCCTCAGCAACCCCGGATTGTTTGGATATAACTACAGGAACATCCTCTGAAAGGGCTTCCAAGCATGAAAGTCCAAATGGTTCGGAAACACTTGGCATAACGTAAACATCAGCAAGTTGATAGATTTTTTTTACCGTTTTCTGATCAAGAAAGCCTGTGAAATGGACATACTTACCGATGCGTAAAGCTGCAACTTGTTCTATCATTTCAGCGAGAAGGTGACCAGTTCCCGCGATAACAAATTGTACATCTTTGCGTTTATCGAGGATTTTTTTGGCGATTGCTATAAAAAAAGATGGACCTTTTTGTTGCGTTATTCTTCCTAAAAACAACACCATCTTGGTTTTGGATGATTTGGTATTGATTTTATGTTTTATATTTGATTGTTCAATGCCATTGTAAACCACTTCAATTTTATTTGCAGGAATACCGTAATGGCTGGTTATGATGTTTTTTGTATAATTACTGACAGCAATTACCTTATCCGCTTGTTCCATGCCGTATTTTTCAATATCAAAGATTTGACGGTTGTAATTTTTGGTACCGCTGCGATCTATTTCTAAAGCATGGGTGTGGAAAATTAGTGGTTTTTTGCTGATACTTTTCGCTTTTATGCCAGCTAGAATAGTCATCCAGTCATGAACGTGAATTACATCATGCGATATTTGTTCTGCCAGTCTTCCTGCTATTTCACTGTAACGTAAAACCTCATTGAATAAGTTATCACCGTAGCAAGCAGTGATTTTGATTGGTGTGAAATCTGGTGAGTGATGATCAATGGTTTGTTTTACGATCAGTTTTTTTTTGTGGTTCTTTTGGTTTGGGTTGTTTTTTTCTTCAATAAAATTCTGGTATTCATTGGTGGAAAAATATGGGTGTAACAGGGAGTCGATCTGGCAAATATTGATTAAATTTGAAGACGTAACAGCGATTTGTTCATCGTAAAGATCAACACCGATTAAATTAACCAAAGTTTCTGTAGATGAAGCAGAGTGAGAGCTAAAATCATGAGGAAGGACTAGATTGATTAGAATGTTTTTTTTAGTTAACGCATGCACTATAGCGTGACAGGCAACGCCTAGTCCGCCGCTAATATAAGGTGGATATTCCCAACCGTACATGAGAACTTTCATTATTTATCGTCCTATTTGAAAATATAATCGTAGGTTAAAATCTACGGTTACAGATATTTTGTAGTTTTTATGATTGCAATAAATGAATCATTCTTATAATTTCCGCTACACTCCAAGCCTGGCTGATACAACCATCAGGATTATGTGGCTCATTGCCTGAGAAAATTTCTGAAATTGTACCAATTCCAGCATGGAAAAGATGTTTTTCCAGTGCTGTCAAACATGGTCTTAAAATATTTTCAACTGCTTTTCGATTTGGTGTTGTTTTTATCAAGGCAGCTGTGAAATGTCCTAACAGCCAAGGCCATACTGTGCCGTTGTGATAGGCTAAATCGCGACTCTCTGGTGAACCTTGGTAAACGCCTTGATATTTTGGATTTTTGGGAGACAAAGTGCGTAACCCGTATGGAGTTAGAAGATGTTCGCGTACTGAATCGACTACTTTTATCATGGTTTCCGCAGGTAAAGGTGAGTATGGCAAGGAAACAGCGAAAATTTGATTAGGTCGTATCGCCGTACTATCTGGATTTTCAGGATTATTTAAGTCGACAAAGTCACGCAAAAACCCAAGGTTTTCATCCCAAAAAGTTTTGCAAAAAGAATTTTTTATAAGGTTTGTGAGAGGTTGAATTTCTGAGGCAATTGGATCATGCAATTTTCTGGCTAAATGTTGCATAAAGCAAAGCATATTATACCAAAGGGCATTGACTTCTACCGCCATGCCATGACGTGGAGTGACAGCGTGTCCATTTACAACAGCATCCATCCAAGTTAAATTCAATTTATTTTCGTTATCACCGGCAGCAATTAGGCCATCATCACTCATATGAATACCATAGTCAGTACCGTTTTTGTAATTATGGAAGATATTTTTTAATGTGGACCATAGGTGATTACGCACGATTCTGAGATTTTTGGTTTTTAAATAATATTGTTGCACCGCCCAGGCAAACCACAAACTGGCATCAACGGTGTTGTAAGCATTTTGTTCTTTGGTTGGACCTAGAAAGTTTGGAATAAGACCGCGCTGTTCGTTTTGAGCGTAATTTTGTAAAATGGTTAGGCATTTTTTGGCTTTTCTTTTGTTACCGCAGAGCGTTAATCCCGGTAAAGAAATCATAGTGTCTCGTCCCCAAGAGCCAAACCAGTGATATCCGGCAACAACAGACACTTGTTCAGTATCAGGTTTTTTTTGCAAAAAAGAGCGTCCGACTTTTTGTAACTGTTGTTGTAGTGCTATGCCTTTATCTTGTTTATTTAATTTACGTCGTCTTTTTAGCTCAATATTCCAAAGCTTTTGTAGATTTCCAGTTTCTTCTTTAAGTGAGCAGGAAAAAATAACTTCCCCTTTTTTGTTAAAATTCAAAGTAAGTAAACCTGGGGTAAATAAGTCCTCTTCGCTAGCAAAGCCGCGTTCCTGTTCTTTAGTGTAGTGAAAATTTTCGTACCAGCAGGTTTCTTCCCGAAAATTAAAAGCAGTACTTGTTTGTAGGAATAAGCTTGGTAATCCTTGATAAGGAGTGATAGTGCAGCCATTTTGACATTTACTGGTTGTTGTTTGTAAACCAGAATTTTGTCGAGTTAAAGCGTGAAAATTTCGGCAAGCAAGTAGTGGGCGGATGGTGATTCTACTTTTTGGATCATCATGCTTGCTGCGGTGTAGTTTGTATTTAATTAAAAGTGTATCTTTTTCATGTAGCTGTAAAATTTCTTTGTGAAGAATTGTGTTACCAAAGCGATAAATGAAACAGGGGTGAGTGGTAAGATTAAATTCCTGAAAATGATCAAAACTACCGTCTAAAAAAGCATCTCGATATTGATGAGCTGTCAAAAAATGTTCAGTTTCTTTGTGGCAAAAAATATCTTCCAATTGAGATAAAAGAACATATTTACCGAAAGGGTTTTGCAGATTGCTAACCAGAAGACCATGATACTTGCGGGTATTGCAGTTAATAACGGTGCTTGAAGCATATCCGCCTAAACCGTTGGTTTCTAGCCATTCTAAAGACAAAGTTTGATCGATAGTTAAACCAACAGCCTTTTTGTAATAAAAATCCATCTTATTTCCCTCTAGAATATTTATTTTTTATGGTTTTTTGCAATGGTGCAAATATGAAAATATTTCTATTAGTTATGTTACTGCAATATATTGCATCTGCATAGAAAAAATCTTAATGTATATGAAAAAAATGAGGGTTTAACAATTATTAGAAAGCAGGATCTATCCCTTTCCCTAAATTCGGTATAAATCATGCGATTTTTCGATGCAATACCGTATAAATTACTGTATTGTAAGCTGGAAATTTCTTTCCTAAAATGAAATTAGAGTGGGTGAGGGATGCAAAAATCCGTTGCAATAAAAATATGTCAACTAGCTGGATTTTTTTTGATTTTCTGAAATAACATATTGATTTATATAGTAATTATATTAGCATATCTTAATCAAAACGTGGCTTAATTTAAAAAGGTAAAAATATGAACGATAAAACACAAGCTTTTGAGTTAAATTCAAATGATGAAGAAAATGATCAAGTTAAGCAGCGTCATATCAAGTTGGCTGAGTTAAGATCTAGGGGGCAAGCTTATCCAAACGATTTTCGGTTTAGTGATTGGGCTTTAGATTTGCACAAAAACTATGCTGACAAAGATGCAGAAACGTTGGCTATGTATCCGGTTTCAGTGAAGTTGGCAGGTCGCATTATGACGCGTCGTCTTATGGGGAAGGCAAGTTTTGTGAATATTCAGGATATGACAGGTCAAATACAACTTTATGTCCGTCAGGATGATTTGCCAGACGGTGTTTATGAACAATTTAAAAGCTGGGATTTAGGTGATATTGTTGGTGCTCACGGTATTGTGTTTAAAACTAAAACTGGCGAATTATCGGTTAAAGTGAATGATATTCGACTTTTAACTAAAGCATTGCGCCCTTTGCCTGAAAAATTCCATGGTTTAGCTGATCAGGAAACGTGTTATCGACAGCGCTATTTGGATCTTTTGGTTAATCCAGAATCGCGACGTAATTTTCAAATTCGTTCTGCATTGATTTCCGGTATTCGCAAATTTTTAATTGAGCGCCAGTTTATGGAAGTTGAAACGCCGATGTTACAAAAAATTCCTGGCGGCGCACTTGCCAGACCATTTGTCACACACCATAACACTTTAGATATGACTTTGTATTTGCGTATTGCTCCTGAATTAGCATTAAAGCAATTGGTAGTGGGTGGTTTTGAGCGCGTTTTTGAAATTAATCGCAATTTTCGTAATGAAGGCATGTCAACGCGCCATAATCCTGAATTTACTACGTTGGAATTTTATCAGGCTTATGCTGATTATCAGGATTTAATGGATCTTACCGAAACGCTTTTACACACTTTGACGCGTGACATTTTGGATTCACCAATTATAACTTTTCAAGGTACAGAATGTGATTTTAGTAAAACCTTTGCGCGTTTTACGATGCGAGAGGCGATCTTGCATTTTAATCCGGATATTAAATCTACCGATCTGGATGATATCAATATTGCACGTCGTATAGCTGAGCAATATGGAGTTAATTTACAGCCTACTTATGGTTTGGGGAAGGTTTGGACAGAAATTTTTGAAAAAACCGTAGAGAAAAAATTACTGCAACCAACTTTTATAACTTCTCACCCGGCGGAAGTTTCGCCATTAGCGCGTAAAAATGATCAAAATCCATTTGTCGTTGATCGTTTTGAGTTTTACGTCGGCGGTCAGGAAATTGCTAATGGTTTTTCGGAGTTGAACGACCCCGAAGATCAGGCGGAGCGTTTTCGTAAACAAGTAGAAGAATTGGCAAGCGGTGATCAGGAAGCTATGCACTATGATGCTGATTATATTACCGCGTTGGAATATGGTTTGCCGCCAACAGCAGGTGAGGGTATTGGTATCGATCGTTTGGCGATGTTGTTTACCAATTCTGCTTCGATTCGCGATGTGATTTTGTTTCCGCTTTTAAGAATAAAAGATTGAGGTTTTTAGTCGCGGGTTTAAACATTGCACTTTATTGGTACAGGTTTGAATTTATTTTTTGTGGATTTTAAGCACATAAAGAAAGTAGTCGCAGACTTTAAAGCTGCGACTACGAAAAGGTAGGTTGTTAAAGGATAATTATTCTACGGAAGCGGTAACTTCAGCTTCTTTTGCTTTGGGGGTGACCTTTTTAGCGGTTGGTTTGCTAACGGCTTTTTTAACAATAGTCTTTTTCTTAGCTAACAAAACTTCATCTTTTTTAGGTTTCTCCAAAGGAGTTTTTTGTACGTATTTTTGTTTGAAGCGATCGACTCTTCCTGCGGTATCAATAACCTTTTGTTTGCCGGTATAAAAAGGATGACAATTGGCACAAATATCCAAGTGTAATTCTTCTTTTTCCATAGTGGATTCAGTAACGAAACTATTACCACAGCTGCAGGTGACTTTGAGTTCTTTATATTTTGGGTGGATATTTTCTTTCATAAGTTATTGTCTCTTAAAGTAAAATTATTTTTTTGTGCGATTCTCTTTGCAGTATAACATTTTTTAACAAATTTAATCAAGATAGACTGGTATAATTTAAAAACACTGTATTTTACTAAGGCTAAGGGAATTTGCATTTTATACTGATACTATACCCATCGCCTTTTGAGTTGCGGCGTTGTTGCCATCGTCGCTCGTGTCCTCATGTATGTTTGTAT
>MGXG01000044.1 GCA_001801285.1 Gammaproteobacteria bacterium GWE2_37_16 | reverse complement strand
TGTTCCGAAAGTTTTTATGTTACTGGGTTTAGTGGTATACATTGTCGGTTTGCTCCGCTCCTTCATAACCCCTGAAAAAACCCGACTTTTTTTGGCAGGGAAAAGCGAATTTGTGGGCAATATTTTTGCGGCATTGCTTGGTATCATCACTCCATTTTGCTCCTGCTCAGCCGTCCCTTTGTTTATTGGATTTGTAACGGTTGGTGTTCCTTTGGGAGTAACATTTTCCTTTCTGATTTCAGCACCCATGGTGAATGAAATAGCACTCATACTGCTCTATGGGCTGCTTGGCTGGAAAATTGCTGCTCTTTATTTAATTACCGGCTTAAGTATTGCCATAATATCAGGCATAATCATAGGTCGATTACGTCCGGAAAGATATCTTGAAGATTGGGTAAAAGAGGCGCATGCGAATAAAAATTCAGCAAAAAAAATCAAAATAAAATGGTTTGATCGCATCGTATTTGCCTATCATGCGGTTTTAGATATTTTCAAAAAAGTTTGGTTGTATGTTTTGTTAGGAATTACTCTGGGTGCGATAATTCATGGTTATGTCCCAGAAAGTTTTATGACTCTTATTATGGGGGCTCATTCTTGGTGGTCTATCCCTTTAGCGGTTCTTCTTGGCATTCCTTTATATTCCAATGCGGCTGGCATTGTTCCTGTGGTAGAAGCGCTAATTGGCAAAGGTGCCGCTATTGGATCAGTACTAGCGTTTATGATGTCAGTCACCGCTTTATCTTTCCCAGAAATGGTGATTTTAAGAAAAGTTCTAAAACCACGTTTAATTTATGTCTTTTTAATTACAGTAACTATGGGAATTGTTGTCGTTGGTTATTTATTTAATTGGATCATTTAACCCTACCAAAAATCACGCAACTAGATTACAATATCATTCCGCATTAAAAGGAGGGGTACCAAAGTGGTCGTAACGGGGCTGACTCGAAATCAGTTGAGGACTTCACCGTCCTCCGTGGGTTCGAATCCCACCCTCTCCGCCAAATTAAGAAATTCCAATTGGCAGAAAATGGCTAAATCTATTCTTTTTATTGAGAAGATTATGTTTTTTTTACATTTTATATAATGCCAACAGTCTCCAATATTATTGATAACAATTAATGATTATCAAACCCTACCGCACATTAAATCTTCTTTGCCAATGATACAGTAATATCTCCACCCATGGCCAAAACAATAAGGTTGACACAACGGATAACCAATACCAGCCACTTATTACTGGATTTCCAAGCATCCTCTCCAACCAAAATTGCAAAATAGTATTTAGTAAAATAAAACCTAAAATTACGGCTGTTTTCTGCCAAAACGGAAAAAAATTAATCCGTGTTTGAAAACGTAAAACAAAATAAGCTACTACCGTAAAAACTAAAGCGTGTTCACCCAAAGCATTATTTTGTAAAACATCAAGTACTAAACCGCTACTCCAAGCAACAAAAAGATCAACCCGATTCGGTAAAGCTAAAAACCAGTAAATCAAAACCAACAAGACCCATTGTGGTCGAAACCAACCCACCCCACTTGGCAAAGGCAATATCATCAACACTAAAGACAAAAGCAGAGTTGCCACAATTATCCAATTAGAACGAGGGTGGGAAAAAGTCATGGTGGTTATTTTTTAGGTTGTTTATCTTTATGATCAAGCTTAACTTTATTAGCCACAGTTTTCACTGGCCAAGTCAATAAAACCTGTCGAGTTTGATTGATATGTGCACTTGGCGTAACCAATATTTTCATAAAATGCTCTCCGGCACCACGCTCAACTTTTGTAACGATACCAATTGGATATCCGTCAGGAAATCTACCGCCCAGACTTGATGTTACCAATATGTCGCCGCGTTTGATATCGACCGTTTCCTGCACATGAATCAACTCCAAACTACTGGCACTACCAGTACCAACCACGATGGACCGGACGCCATTACGCACAACTTGCACGGGAATAGCGCTTTTGCTATCCGTAAGCATTAAAACAACACTAGTATTGAAACTGGTTAAAATCACCTGCCCAATAAGCCCGTAAGCATCAAGTACCGGTTGCCCAATATAAATTTCATCTTGCCTACCCTTGTCGAGAACAATTTTTTGGCTTAAGTCATCAACATTAATAGCTAATAATTGCGCAATCAAAAAACGCTCTTGCCTTGGCGAAATAAAATTTACTAAACCACGTAATTTAGAGTTTTCTTGTTCCAACATAAGTAATTTTTGCACTCTGGTTTGTAAAAAAAGTTGTTGCGCACGCAACTCTTCATTTTCTTTTAAAAGCCTACGGTTACTTTCAATATTGGAAATCACCGAATCAAGAACGGTAATTGGTTTACTTACTACGTATTGAATAGGAGCAACTATGCTTAGTAATGCAGATTTAACAGCAGAAAAAACAGGCACATAACGATCACAAACCATAAGCAGAATCGCCAAAAAAATCAAACCAATGGTGCGTAAACCAAGAAAAGAATTTTTGGAAAAAATGGTTTTCATATTAATTTCACAGGAAGTGTAATTAAAAGACTGCAGGAATCGGCTTTAAGAAATTTAAAATCCCCATATCACATCTATGTTAGTACGCTGCATTATAAACACTATTTATTTTCTTAAGCTAAAATTGACGCTGATTACTCCTGCGCCAAGAAACTACCACCCAAACTATCCATTAACTCCAAGGCTCGACCACCACCGCGAACAACACAAGTTAGCGGATCATCAGCGATGATAACTGGCAAACCAGTTTCTTCCATCAAGAGACGATCAATGTCTTTAAGTAAAGCGCCGCCCCCGGTCAAAACCATACCGCGTTCGGCGATATCTGCCGCCAATTCAGGTGGGGTTTGTTCGAGCGCAGCATGAATGGCGCTAACAATTCCGGATAATGGTTCTTGCAATGCTTCCAGAACTTCATTACTGTTTAATGTAAAGCTGCGCGGAATTCCTTCAGCAATATTGCGTCCACGCACTTCCATTTCTCGTACAACATTAGCAGGGAAAGCCGAGCCAATTTCTTTTTTAATGCGTTCTGCAGTCGTTTCCCCAATTAAACTGCCATAATTACGACGAACGTAGCTGATAATGGTTTCATCAAAGCGATCGCCAGCGATGCGCACTGATTCGGAATAAACGATACCGTTCAAGGAAATAATGGCAACTTCAGTAGTTCCACCACCAATATCAACAACCATACAACCATTAGCCTTTTCAACTGGTAATTCAGCACCAATAGCTGCTGCCATCGGCTCATCGATTAGATAAACTTCACGAGCTCCAGCGCTCAAAGCTGATTCGCGAATAGCACGTCGCTCAACTTGAGTGGAACCACAAGGTACTCCAACTAAAACCCGTGGGCTTGGGCGCATAAAACGTTGTGATTCATGAACTCTTTGAATAAAGTATTGCAACATTTTTTCCGTAATGCTGAAATCGGCGATCACGCCGTCTTTGAGCGGTCTGATTGCAGAAATATTGCCCGGTGTACGGCCCAACATCAACTTGGCTTCAGCGCCCACTGCCACAACATGTTTCTGCCCATTTGGCTCACATTTTACCGCGACCACTGAAGGCTCGTTTAAAACGATACCTTTGCCCGGCATATAAATCAGGGTATTGGCTGTACCTAAATCAATTGAAATATCAGTTGAAAATAAACCACGTAATTTTTTAAACATAAAACAACCTTTGATAAATAATTAACAATTTTCCAAACCATCGCGCGCTGTATTCATTTATATCCGTAAACAAATGCTATGTAAATTAAATTGCTTTTAAAATCAATGTATTATAAGAGATACATCTGTTTTCCGCAATATTTAACGCTGACGGTCTTTTTAAAAAGACAAAATAAACAATACTTTACCTGAAATTGCAATGGTTTTGAACTAAGAAATGCAAGTAAATTTACAGAAAGTGAATTCACAAGTCGACGAGAAGTTGAAAATTTGTAAAAAACCAGTCGCTTTACGATATTAGTATTAAGTTTGGGTAGATTTTCAGTATCAGATAAAATTCACCTATTTATTAAAGTTTTGCTATAATCTTTCACAGATTTTCTATTATATTGCTCTTAAGTTGAATGAAAAAATGAGATAAATTATGCAAAGCTCCGCAATCAGAACCAAATTTTTAGAGTATTTTGAAAAAAATGGTCACACCATTATTCCAAGCAGTTCTTTAGTTCCCGTTAACGATCCAACGCTGCTGTTTACTAATGCCGGCATGGTGCAATTTAAAGATGTGTTTTTGGGTAAAGAACAACTTCGCGACAAAAATGGCGAAATAGTTACACGTGCTGTTACTTGTCAACGCTGCCTGCGCGCCGGTGGCAAACATAATGATCTTGAAAATGTCGGCTATACGACGCGTCATCACACTTTTTTTGAAATGTTGGGGAATTTTAGTTTTGGCGATTATTTTAAAAAAGAAGCTATTCATTACGCTTGGGATTTTTTGACCAATGAACTTGGCATTCCATCTGAAAGATTACTCGTCACTGTCCATGAAAAAGACAAAGAAGCAGAAAAACTTTGGGGCGAAGAATTCTCCAAAAGCAACAAACATCCGCAAAGCGCCATCATTCATTGCGGCGATAAAGATAATTTTTGGTCAATGGGCGATACGGGTCCATGCGGTTATTGCAGCGAAATATTTTACGATCATGATCCAGACGGCAAACTGGGTTTAAAAGGCGGCAAACCTGGCGCACCTGACGAAGGCGGCGAGCGTTATGTGGAAATCTGGAATTTAGTTTTCATGCAGTTTTATCGCGATAATAAAAGCAATTTAACGCCACTGCCAAAACCATCAGTTGATACAGGAATGGGCTTGGAGAGAATAGCAGCGGTGATGCAGCGTAAATCTCCAGAAAGTAAATCTACAGAAATTTGCAATATAAAAAATGAAATTTGGTCTGGAAACATAAGTGAAGAATATGATTTAAATTCCGAAAGCCCTAGCAACCTAGAAATTTATGATAATTATGATATTGATATATTTAAGAAGCTTATAGATAATTTTAACGCTATTGTTTCTGCCGATAGTGATGAAAAAATTCAACGTAAAATCAAAAACAATAATTCAAATGATTTCATTATCGCTAAAAGAATAGTGGTTGATCATATTCGTTCAGCAGTATTTTTGATAGCCGATGGGTTATTGCCCTCCAATGAAGGACGAGGTTATGTATTACGTAGCATCATTCGTCGTGCGATCTATTATTTATATAAAGTTGGTTTATATCGCAACAGATTCTTCCCGTATTTTGCCCCAATGAGCGGAACGGTCATTGCACTTATGGGAGGAATGCCACATCAAGCAATTAATGCCAAAGATTGTATTAATGTTTATCCTGAATTGGAACTTGAAGCCAAAGCTGACAACATAAGAAGTATTATTGCAAATGAAGAAAAACCGTTTGTAGAAACATTAGAACGTGGAGAAAAAATTCTAAACCAAGAACTTGATAACTTAGAAAAAAAAGGCATTAAAATCATACCTGGAGTAATCGCATTTAACTTACATGATACCTATGGTTTCCCAATTGTTTTGACTATGGAAATTGCTAAAAAACGTGATTTTATGGTTGATTTGATTGAATTTGAAGCTGAAATGGAAAAACAACGCGAGCGTTCGCGGGCGGCAAGTAAATTTGGTGTAACTAAAGGATTTTCAGGTACGTATGGTGGTGTTACTGAATTTGTTGGTTACGAAAAAACTACTTGTAATACAAACATTCACATGTTGTTTTCCACCGACCAAACACTACCAGCAAAACCAGGAACTTCTAGCGCAGCGCCCGAAAATAATTTACAAGAAAACGAACACGGAATCGTGATATTAAATCAAACACCATTTTACGCGGAATCAGGCGGACAAGTTGGCGATATTGGCAAAATATCTTTCAACGAAAATTGTTGTTTTATCGTATCCAACACCACAAAATACGGTACTTTATATCTGCATCACGGCAAAATGACAAAAGGATCTTTTTCAATTGGAAATCATGTGAAAGCCGAAATAAACGAAGAAAACCGCACAGCAATCAAGCTAAACCATTCTTCAGCACATTTATTACACAGAGCTTTACAAGAGGTTTTGGGTGATCACGCAACACAGCGCGGTTCGTTGGTTGATGCTAAAAAATTACGTTTTGACTTTGCGCATTTTTCAGCTTTAACCACTGAAGAATTACATAAAATTGAAAGCATCGTCAATGCACAAATTCGTGCCAATCTTATTGTCAAAACCACCATCATGTCTTTGGAAGAAGCTAAAAAAGCCGGGGCTGTCGCCTTATTTGGCGAAAAATATGGTGATAAAGTGCGTGTAGTGAAAATGGGAGATTTCTCTTCGGAACTTTGTGGCGGCACACACGTTAACCAAACTGGCGAAATTGGTATTTTACAAATCACGTCTGAAAGCGGCGTTGCATCTGGCATTCGACGGATCGAAGCTATAACCGGCGCCAATGCTTTAGAATGGATTACCCAAAATACCACCGAACTAAAAAAAGCCGCAGAACTACTTAATACCAATATTGATCAGGTTTGTGTAAAACTGCAGCATGGTTTCACTGAAAAACGCGCCCTCGAAAAAGAATTAACCCAAATTAAAACCGCATTAGCTAGCAATAAAGGCAATGATTTAGTCTCTCAAGCCCAGAAAATTGGCGGAATTAATGTATTGGCGGCAAAAATTGAAAATGTCGATAGTAAAACTTTGCGCCAAACACTCGATACTTTGAAAGAAAAATTACAACCCGCGGTTGTGTTTTTAGCAACGGTTAATGCGGATAAAATTCAACTTGTCGCCGGCGTCAGCAAAGATATTTGCGCAAAATTCAAAGCTAATGAACTTTTGCAATATGTAGCAAAACAAGTTGACGGTACTGGCGGAGGACGTCCTGATATGGCGCAAGGTGGTGGTACAAATGTTGCTAATTTGGATATGGCATTGCAATCAGTCGCAGGATATGTAAATAAAATTGCTATATAAATCAATAAGTTATTCTAGGGTTAGCCAATAATGGCTGTAATGTTTATTTATGGTAATGATGACCTGGATGAACCCCATGTTCATGCCCACCATGCGGCACCCAATGGCTTTTTACCCAATGCCATTTTGAACATGCTGCAGTAAAACTGTTGTAATTTCTGCATTCCCAATAACCATCAATCCACGCATCACCGAAGAAAGAATTCTCATATTCACAAATACGATGTTTATTATACCAAACACCAAAATGCGCACTCGCAGGCACGGTATAACATTTTACATAGCCCATTGGAGGGAGAGTAACTTCGTCTATCGGTGTTAACGGCACTACTGGTGTACCAAAACCTATTTTGGCTACTGCGGTAAAAGATGTTAATAAGAATAAAATTCCACTTAACAAAACCAATGAAGAAAAGCGAAAATTAGACATATAGCGCTATACCTATTTTCTAAAATTTAAAATAAATAATTGTCTGATGTAAGGATAAGTGTAAGTTTGATTTTGCAAAAAAGCAAAAAGCATGTACAAAGAATTTCCCATGCAAGTAAAAATACCATATAAATCAACCACCTATTTGAAAATCCATCAAAGATTTATAATATGATCCCAATGGAGTTGGTTTACTGTGCATTACATTAATTTGCTTTACCTCTAAAACCAATTTGGGCAAATGTATTTTCGCCAAGCTTTCATGGGTACTATGGCATGGCAATTTATGTTTAATGCGCGCCAAGGTAAGATGGGGATGAAAAGCTCTTTTTTCTGAACTCACTCCATACTGTAAAACACAATTATCGATAATATGCGCTAAATTATTTAATTCGTTGCTTGTTACTGGTTTTAATACCAAAGCAATCGGAGAATGGGTGTCAGGAAAAGGGATTAAAGTATCAAATTGCAAGGTAAAGGATCTTAATTTACTTAAGCAGGAAAAAAGTTCTAGACTTATTTTAGCTAATTGATCTTGCGTAATATCACCAAGGAAACGTAAAGTAAGATGAAGATTCTTCGGTTTGGTCCAGCGTATACTATGATAAAGAGGTTCTTTTTTTAATTGAGCAATGATTTTTGTAATTTCTTTTTGCAAAGAATAGGATAACGTAATCGCAATAAATGTGCGGGTTGTGGAATTTTTTCCTGTGGACGATTGCAGTTCCATTGTCAGATTAGGTTTCTAAATTACAACATAGCCGCAAGCTTTAACTTGCGCAATACGATTCATCGCACAGCGATTTCATTAATTTAAAATTTATAATTCAAAATTTTTTAATCTGGCGGAGAGGGCGGGATTCGAACCCGCGATACGCTTGCGCGTATACATGATTTCCAATCATGCTCCTTCGGCCACTCGGACACCTCTCCACATTACATTTAGGACTTAGTAAACCAGAAAAACCAAAATACTGCAATAACAAACAATTATTCAAACCATCGCATAAGCGATTCATCAATTTAAAATTCAAAATTTCAAATCCATAATTTCAATTAAGAACTTCTCAGCAGCATCCTGTTCCGCCTGCCTGCGACTTAAAGCTATGCCAATAGTTTTTTTATCTAAACCTGGCACTTGGCATTGTACATGAAAGGTTTGAGCATGTGCCGCTCCTTCAGTTTTAATAATTTCATATTGCGGCAAAGGCATTTTTTTGCTTTGCATAAGTTCTTGCAGTGTTGTTTTAGGGTCTTTTGGTTCAGAAATTGATAAGTCCGCTAAGCGAGACTGGTACAATCTCAATATAACCTCTTTACACGAATCAATACCACCATCTAAATAAATAGCGCCAACAATTGCCTCAAAAGCGTCAGCTAAAATCGAAGCCCGATGCGCACCGCCACTTTTTTTTTCGCCCGCTCCAAGTTGCAAATGGTTACTGATACCAATTTCTACCGCTAATTCGGCTAACATTTTTCCATTTACTAAATTAGCACGTAAGCGGCTTAACTTGCCTTCTTCGCATTCTGGATGCTGTGAGAAAATTTCCGCAGCAATAATAAAGTTTAATGCTGAATCCCCCAAAAACTCCAGACGTTCATTGCTTGGCAGACCAACGCTACGATGACATAGAGCTTGTTGCAAAAAAGTAGAATCCTTGAATTGGTAACCTAGTTTATTTTCTAGTTCTTGAGATTGATTTATCATGATTTTATATACTAAACGAAAACAGGTTTTCAGGGTTAGCGCAAATAGACTCGAGCAGTTTGGATTTTCCGCTAGGCGGCAACGAGTCGAGTTTGAGGAGTGTATTGGACATACATGACTCAAACGAGCGAGAAAGCCAACAACGCGGAAAACCAAAATGCGAAGAGTATATTATATTTTCTCACCAATTCTCTTCCAGCGTACAGTATGGTTTTGACTATCCCAGCTCATCCAAACCACAAATGCTTTACCAATCAAATTTTCTTCAGGAACAAACCCCCAATAACGGCTGTCATCACTATTGTCACGATTGTCACCCATCATAAAATATGAGCCTTTAGGTACGGTGAAATCTAAAGATTGGTCATTATTTCTATCTAACCGCACGAAAATTAAATGCGAATCACCGTTAGGCAATTGCTCTTTAATACGATGTACGATGGCTGGTGGACTATTTTCACCATCCAAATCTAAACCAAGTTCTTCTTGTTTTAAAAGCTGATCATTGATAGTTAATTTTTTGTTTTGATAAACGATATGATCACCAGGAATACCAATAACCCGTTTAATCAAAATCTTTCCTGTATCCACTGGCCAGCGAAATAGAGCAATATCACCAATTTTCGGTTCACCGAAAGACCAAATTTTCGTGTTAAGAACAGGTAAGCGTAAACCATAAGCAAACTGGTTAGCAGCTATAAAATCCCCAGGCGCTATGGTTGGTTCTAAAGATCCTGTTGGGACACGATAAGGCTGCACCAAAAAAGAACGAATCAGCAACACAATCAATAAAATAGGAAAAAAGGATTTGGCATTTTCGATTAACCATGGCTCAGCTTGATTTACATCCCTTTTCTTGGCTAAAAAAAGTTTGTCAAATAAAGCAATTAAACCCGATAAGATAACGATGGCGGTTAAAATAAAAGGAAAGTCGAAGTGAATAGGCATTTTTTGGTTCCTTAAGATTAAGGGTTTAGAAAAAACATTTTCTCAAAGATAACATATTTTTTTATAAATTATTATTGTTATATTCCAAGTTACAATGCAAAAAATCGAAAAAAACTTTCCTTTTTAGCAACATCTCAAAAAATTAAGGAATTTAAATTATTATCCCGTAGCCGCAAGCTTTAGCGTAATATATATATTGCACACATATCCGGTTATTGCTACAACACAAACTGAACTCTGCGACTACGAAATACGCAACTACAAGCTTACAGCTACAATTTTAATTTATTACGTTTGCTTTACCTCAACTCTTCCGCACCCTACCCAATAAACCATAAAGAATTTCTAACGCTTCTTTGGGTGATAAATTATCCGGATCGATAGACAAGAGTTCAGCTATAACCGCATGTTCCTCCAGTTGTTTCGTTTTCAAAACTGAAGATTCATTAGAGAACGGCGTTTCCGCTGCCAAAAAAACTCTCTCTGACAACCCAAAATCATTGGTACTCTTCTCTGCAGTTTCCAATTGTTGCAGTTTTTCTTTTGCCGCTAAAATAACAGCTCTTGGCATCCCTGCGAGTTGTGCGACTTGCAAACCATAGCTTTTATTGGCGGGACCATCTTGCACGGCGTGTAAAAAAACAATTTCCTCTCCATGTTCAACCGCATCTAAATGTACATTTACAACATGAGGCAATAATTGCGGTAATTCAGTTAATTCAAAATAATGTGTGGCAAATAAAGTCAATGCCTTGACTGATTTAGCTAAATATTCAGCTGCCGCCCACGCTAGTGACAAACCATCAAACGTACTCGTACCACGACCAATTTCGTCAATTAAAACCAAACTATTTGCAGTCGCATTATGTAAAATATTGGCAGTTTCTGTCATTTCCACCATAAAAGTCGATCTGCCGCCAGCCAAATCATCAGCCGAACCAATTCGGGTGAAAACTCGGTCGATCTGTCCTAACACTGCCTGCTGCGCTGGCACAAAACTGCCTATATAGGCAAGAATCGTAATTAAAGCCGTTTGGCGCATGTAAGTTGATTTTCCCCCCATATTGGGACCAGTAATAATCAGCATACGTCGTGTTGCATCAATTTTGGTGTCGTTAGGCACAAAAGGTTGGATAATATTCTGCTCAACCACCGGATGACGACCACCAATAATGGTTAATTCGTTATCATTACTAAACTGAGGACGCGTCAAATTAAGTGTTGCAGCCCGTTCAGCAAGGTTATTTAAAGCATCCAATTCAGCTAAAGCTGCAGCGCAATTTTGCAAAGCATGTAATTTTTGACTGACCAACTCCTGTAATTCATCGTACAAAGTTTTCTCCAAAGCCAAAGCGCGACTTTGACTGCTTAAAACTTTGTCTTCAAATTCTTTCAGTTCCGGTGTTATATACCGTTCCGCACCTTTCAAAGTTTGGCGACGCATGTAATCCGCCGGCGCTGCCTGAGATTGAAGACGACTTATTTCGATATAGTAACCATGCACACGATTATAACCGACTTTTAATGTCGATAAACCTGTACGCTGTTTTTCACGCGCTTCTAAATCAACTAAATATTGTCCAGCATGACTGCTCAAATTACGTAAAGCATCAAGTTCAGAATGATACCCAGCAGCCAATACACCACCATCCCTGATTGTTACGGGTGGATTTTCAACTATAGCGCGTTGCAATAAATCGACCAATTCAGGAAAAGTGCCAATATTATTTTTCAGCTCTTGGATTTTGTTAGTTTGCAATGACGCAAGTTGCTCTTGTAATTGCGGTAGAATTTGCAAGGCGTGACGTAATTGCACCAAATCACGCGGTCGTGCATTACGTAAGGCAATACGAGTAACGATGCGTTCAATATCCCCAATGGCACGCAAAATAGCATGTAATTTATACCAATGCTGCTCTACTAAAATTGCAGCGATTGTACCCTGACGTGCATTTAAAATTTGTTGATTACGTAAAGGGCGTTGCAACCAACGACGCAATAGCCTGCCGCCCATAGGAGTCGCAGTATGATCATAGATTGACGCCAACGTACATTCACTACCGCCAGAGAGATTGGTTAAAAGCTCCAAATTACGTTGCGTTGTCGCATCAAGAAATAAATATTCATCGTGTCTTTCAACTTTAAGACTTAAAATATGCGGCACAGCACTGCGATGAGTTGCTACAACATATTGTAATAAACATCCAGCAGCAGCTATAGCTAAATTTAAATTAGCACAACCAAAACCGCTTAAATCCTGTGTTTTAAAATGTTGCGTTAAAAGACGCGTAGCCGTGTCAAAGGAAAATTCCCAAGGTGACCGGCGGCGCAAACCGGAAATGGCGGAAATATACTTAGGCAATACCAAATCTTCACTGACTAAAAGTTCAGCAGGATTAAGACGCTCCAATTCACTGCGCAAAGCGGCATGACCATTAACTTCCA
>MGXG01000043.1 GCA_001801285.1 Gammaproteobacteria bacterium GWE2_37_16 | reverse complement strand
TCACGTTGTTTTTCGCGTTTAAGTAAAGCTTGATGTTCGTGTTGACCATGGATAATGACTAGTAGATTGCCTAATTCCCGCACCAGTTGTTGAGTGCATAAATAATCATTAATGGTGCTGCGACTGCGGCCATCAGTGCTGATGGTGCGACGAATAATACATTCATCGCCAGGAATATTGAAGTTATGCTCTTCCAACCACGCCTTTGCTTCTGGTAAATTCTTTAAATCGAAGATGGCGGTAATTTCACAGCGATCGGCGCCAACACGAATAGTATTGCTTTCAAATCTTGCACCCAAAACCATATCCAAAGTATCGATAATAATCGATTTGCCAGCGCCGGTTTCGCCTGTCAGCACAGTCAAATTTGGTTGAAATTCGAGAGTAAAACTGTCGATAATGGCGAAATTTTTTACGTTCAAATAAGTTAGCATTTGGGATCAGTGAAAAGTTGGTATAATTATAATTTTCTAAATTATAGCAAAGATTTTGGTCCTATCACAAAATTAAATTAAACCGATTAAAATGGCTCCAATAGTTGTTCAATAAGAGGAACGCGGATTAGCTCTTGACCACGCCACTGTGCAGCGCTGGGTAACAAAGTACGCACCACTGTTGGAAGATGAGTTTCGTGAAAAACACAAGAAGAATACTGGCTGCAGTTGGCGTATGGGTGAGACCTGCATAAAAGTAAAAGGACAAATGATTTGCGGTTCCAATATGCCAGTTTGAAAACAATTTTATACGTTAGCAGGATAATTATATCTATCAGAAGTCTGCATTTGGTCTTTAATAATATTTGCGATAGAACCGCATTGCTAAATTGTTTTTAAGTCATTAGGTCCTGATGAGGTTGGTTGTACCTGATTGTGAATTTCACCTGAATTTTGGAAAAATTCGATTCGTTGCGTACTACTTCTTGTAAGGTGTGGTGTAAGTTCCTCAAAAGTAAAACGAGGTAGTGGTTTTTTTAATTGTTTTTCATCTCTTGGTTTTTTGTGATTTTTCATAGCCATGATGTTTTTTTCTATTTCCAAGTGACGATTTAATAATTCTAGTATTTGCGGTATATCTTTTCCTTTAGCGATTTCACTAGCTTGTTTTAATAGAGGATAAGCATAAATAAGGGGCAATAATTCTTGAATTATTTCAAAATTAGTTACCAATTTTTTTTTATCAGAGAAGATCTCCATTGCAAAATAGAATAGTGCTTGCCTATCTTTTAAAGATAATAAATTCTGATCTAATTCTTCTTTTACCCGTATTTTTACAATACCAAGATCGCTACCCTTAATTGCCAACCTTAAACTTTCGAATATATTATTATGTAGTTGTTGGGCAGCTAATTCTCTTGTTAACGTATAAAACGTTACAGCTCTTGTTGATATTCCTCTTCGCACACAGTTTGGACTTGCTGTTATTGGTGGTAAAGATCGTGATAGTGAATGAGGTGGTGTCGAAGGTAGTGGTGCTGTTGTTGGTTGAGGGTTATCATCATTGTCAGTGTCTTGCCGTGCGCGTTTCAAATTTCCAGAACCATCATCTGTATTATCAAAATTATCAACGCTATCATAAATATTTGAGACTGGTTGTTCTGTAGAGATATTAAAAGGATTATTTACTATCATAATATTTTCTCCACATTATATTTAGCGGGTTCTGTCAAAACTGGGTCCAAATAAACAAAACTGTCGCTTCATAACCCACTTACCCCCTAAAAAATCTAATAAAACTGATGGAAATTACCACTTTTACCTATTGAAAACTATTAAAAAACAACTGAGTCACCACTTTACGATTGTGAGGACTAAGTCTTGACAGAACCATCAAAACAGCAACCTGCATGGTCAGGAATTTGTAGTTTTTTTATTATATGGCATCTGCACTATTTCATTTTGATGTTCCCGCAATTCTTTCACAACTTGATCGGCTGTGAGGCGATCTTTAGGAAGCTGCGCCCAACAGCTAGAAATGAGTGTGGCAAAGGCATTTGGAGTACTCTCTGGTATTTCTGGTCTCCTTCCCCCCTTTACAAAAGATTCTATTTGTTGTGAATCAGTAATGTCTTTCCACGGAAGTTGTTCTTGCGTAGCTAATTGCCAAAAAATCACTCCCAGACTGTAAATGTCGCTAGAAGTTGTATAGGGCTTTCCATCTAATGTCTCCGGCGCTGCCCAACGTCTAGAGCAAATTCCATCACTCCTGGTCGCGGTTAAACAATTATGATCATAGCGTGCTTTGGATAAGCCAAAATCACTTATTTTAGCTTCGTATCCAATACCTAGGAGAATATTCGCACTTTTAAGGTCATGATGCAAAATGGGCGGATTTTGTTTGTGAAGATAAGCAAGACCTTCTGAAATATCGCTTGCAACTTGGTAACGTACCGCCCAGTGTCCAAGATTAGTATCACTTTGGAAATTTTTATCTAGAGAACCTCTCCCCATATATTCCATGACAATGGTGTACTTGTTTTCTTCTAAACAAAGACCAAAAAAACTTATAATATTTTTGTGAGCTAGTTTTCTCATTATGTCTGCTTCTCTTCTTAAAGAGTCTTGTTGCACGGAAGAAGTAGTCGCATTTAAAACTTTAACCGCCACGTCAAGAGGAGCAACTCGTTGATAGGTATTTATCGGTTGATATCGCGCTTTATAAACACATCCAAATGCTCCGCTACCAATAAAGCTCTCACTATCAATCTTTAATTCGTTAGAACCAATCATTGAATCGCCCATGGGCATTGGTAGACATGAAGAATACTCATGAGTTTCCGGCAGATTCATTGGGGTCTGAGGGAGTTTTGAGCAATATTCATGTATCATAGATGGATGAAAATTTATTGTGTTCGGTTTCGGTGGCCACGAAGCATCCTCCGGTTCAACAACTAGTACTTTTTCGGGTTGCCGTGTTGCTGTGTTTGGAATAAAAGAGTCACAACTAGGAATAGAACTTGATGGTATAGCATATGGGGTGGGGAAAAAAATAGTAGTTGGCGGTGTTTGTTCACTATCTAAAGCATCACAAGAAAAAGAGGAATATATATTTACTGACCTTCCTTTTTTAGCATGTAAATTTTCCAAGTGATGTTTTAATGCTGAAATTAGTTTATCAGTGTTCTCAACATTTAATTTGTTGCATTTTTTCAAAATATTTATTAATTTTTCTAGCTGTGGTAATGGTTCTGGAGCATTCGTATCCCATGATAACGCAATTAGCTCAATAATTCTGCAGCGTATATTTTCTATTATCTCGCCTTCATTAGTATTTTTGGCATAGTAAATTATTGCCCATTCCAACATTGATTGATCAAGTATTTTTATATTCGCTAAATGAGTAAGGGGGTCTTCTAACATGTGCTCTACAGTCTTAAGGTCATGGTTACGAATTGCCATGGCAAAATCGCGGACTTTCTTTGGCCCTTTTTCTAAGTCATTATAACTACTATCGGTTGGTGGGGCTTTTTGTAATGATGACGCTGTAGGAAGTATTGGTTCTCGTCTAGTTTCTAGTGAAAATAGAGAAGGAGACATTGGTGCTGAGGGAGGTGGTGCTGCTGAAAAAGAGGCTGGGATAGTAGGGGTCGATAAATTTTTAAGTAATGCAATTGCAATAGAATTATTATAGCGCTCTGCTAAGCTTAAAGCTGTAAATCCATTTTTTGAAGTTACATCCAATTGTGCGCCATATTGTGCAAGTAGTTTGATTATATCAGGATAAGAGCGGGCGGCATGAATGTTTTTTATGGCATCATCAGGAGCTATGAAAGCTTCGCACCAAGCTCGTATTGCCTGCACTATCATTGGTCTTTCTTCTGCATTTTTTGCAGATGCTAAGCCGAATGTTTTATACCTTTCTTCGTTCAACATTTTTCTTATATTTTCAACGTCAGCGTTATCAATTGCTCGAGAAAAAATTTTAATTATTGCATCTTTTGATTCGATTAAGTCTATTTTTTGTGGCAATAACATTTTTTTCCCCGTTTATTTGAAAATTTTTGAATAACAAAAAAAGGATACTATATCGAATTTTATTTTTTTTGGAATAGTTAAGTTAAGATAAGCAGATTTCTTAATTAAGAATTAATTATTTAGAGGGTGTTAAGGAAGGAAGCAGATACTAAAAATACAAAACGGACCCAGTGTTGACAAAACCCGATTGGGTAATTTCCCTTTACGTCAAATTACCCCTGATGCAAAAACTTGGATTTTTGCAGCCAATCATGGTTTGGGTAATAAGCAAACAATAAAGTACCATCCTTAATTGTATCAATAATTGGTTTAGAAACCTTTTCATCAAGTGCTGGACAACCCCAACTTCTGCCAAGACTGCCCTTTATTTTGGCAAAAGCCATACTAACATACCAAGCCGGGTGCATTACAATATGTCGTTGTTCGGCATTTTCATTAAAACCTTTTTCTAATCCTTTTATCTTCAAAGAATAACCACGTTTTCCAATATATGTTTCCTCAGTCAAAAACAAACCAATTGAAGAAGCTAAAGTGCCAAACTCATTAGAAAAACGCGTAGCAACATTACCACCACTTCCTTGTCCGTGTGCAACCAAGGAATTAAATAAAACTTTATTTTGTTTTAAATCAACTACCCAGAGACGGTTTTGAGTCGATGGTAAAGAATAGTCGATAATGGTTAAAATTGCTTTGTTTGAATGCACACCATCGTGTACAGCAGTTTGATATGCTTTTAGTGCTAATTTGTAAACTTCCGGGTCTATACCGCTAACGGTATTCGCATAAATGGCGAAACATGGTATAACGGCTGCTAATAAAATTAATATTTTCTTTACTTTAAACATAGCTACTCCTGTGTTTTTAAATTAACTAACATATAAACCAACGAGGTGCATTATATCAACTTAAAGCTTAAAATGCAATATATTTCATATGGCATTGATTTTAAATGTAATTTATTTTACATACCCTATCGATAAACCAAGTTAAATCACCCAATTAACGGTTGATTATAACACATTACACTTAAGGAAACATTAAATATATAACCTATTTTTATGCAACAATACCTCTCACCTAATTGGTCAACACCACCCAATATTCGCGCCTATATCACAACCCGCAATGGCGGCTTCAGTCAAAAACCTTACACAAATTTTAACCTAGGGGATCACGTCGGTGATAACCCCAAGACTGTGCAAAAAAATCGCACCAAATTAAAAAGCGATTTAAAGCTGATAAACGAACCCATTTGGCTAAAACAAACCCATAGCACTAAAGTAATTTGCCTCGACAACCAGATAACAAAAAGCCAACCCGAAGAAGCCGACGCCTCTTACACAACTCAACCAAATGTAATTTGCGCTGTTTTGACCGCTGATTGCCTTCCATTACTACTTACTGCAAAAGACGGCTCTGTGGTTGCGGCAATTCATGCGGGCTGGCAAGGTCTTGCCGCTGGCATTATCGAGAACACACTTCTAAAACTAAAAACAATTACAAAACTTGAAGATCTTTTGGTCTGGCTCGGTCCAGCCATAGGACCAAAAGCCTTTCTGGTAAAGGACGATGTCCGCCAACAGTTTTTACAAAAAGATCCTAAAACCGAACTTGCTATACATAAACACGGTGAAAACACCTGGTTAGTTGATATGTATGCCATAGCCAAACAACGCTTACACGCTTATAATGTAACCAAGATTTACGGCAGCGATTTTTGCACCTATACTGATCAAGAATTATTTTTTTCTTATCGTCGCGATCAACAGATTACAGGCAGAATGGCGAGCCTTATTTACAAGTTACCACAGTAGTCAGCCACTGGGAAAATTTCAAATTTTGAATTACTGAATAGCTTGCGCGATAATTTAAATAAAAAGTTTACAACTTAACAATCGATAATTACTTTTTTCGCAAAAAATATGAAAACTTTTAAATCAATACTTATTACAACAATTTTATTCCTCACAACCAGCATTTACCTGACATGCTACGCAGCACTAATAACCCCAAATGCCACCACCTACAGCTTAGCCCCCATGTTAAAGCTGGTATTACCAAGTGTAGTTAATATCTCAGTGCACGGCGAAGCACCAATCACACCTAATCCTTCCCCCAAAAAACGCCTAAAAAATTCTGATGAAGAGAATGATAATCAAGAACCGATGGGTCCACAAAAATTTGATAGTTTTGGCTCAGGAGTAATAGTCAACGCAGATCACGGCTATATCTTAACCAATGCTCATTTAGTCAAAGACACACAAATGATCATGGTAACGCTTAGTGACAGCCGCAGATTACGCGCTAAAGTTGTCGGGTTCGATGTACCATCCGACATAGCAATTATCCAAATCAATACTAAATACCTAACCGCTATCCCCTTTGGTGATTCCGATAAACTGAAAGTTGGTGATTTCGTTGCCGCTATCGGCAATCCATTTGGTTTACAACAAACTGTCACTTCAGGTGTTGTCAGCGGCTTAGAACGAGCCAATCTCGGCATTGAAGGTTACGAAAACTTTATTCAAACTGACGCTCCAATCAACCCAGGTAACTCTGGAGGAGCTTTAGTTAATATGCAAGGGGAACTAATCGGCATTAACACCGCCATTCTTTCTTCAGGGGCAAGTGGCGCCAATATTGGTATCGGTTTTGCCATTCCTAGCAACATGGCAAAAAGCGTTATGGAACAACTAATTCAATATGGCAAAGTTGAACGTGGTATGCTCGGCGTTATTGTACAAAATATAACTCCCGCCCTCGCCAACGCCATGAATTTAAAAAACTCCGATGGCGCACTAGTCTCACAAGTATTGCCAAACTCACCTGCAGAAAAAGCAGGGCTCAAAACTAAAGATGTGATTTTACGTTTAAACGGAAAACCCATTCACAGCGCTGTCCAAGTCAGCAATAATATAAGCTTGCTCCGAATTGGATCAGACGTGGAACTTGATTTACAGCGCGACGAAAAAACTTTCACCGTCAAAGCCACCATCACCGACCCGAATAAAATAAAAATAGCTGCAACAGAAAACAGCAAACAATTACTTACAGGATTACAATTACGTAATTTCAACCAATTAATTAATAACAAACAGGAACAAGGAGTTGAAGTGCTTCACGTAGAAGACACCTGTATCGGCTTTAGCAGCGGCTTACGCCCGGGAGACCTCATAGTTTCAGCAGCGAATCAACCAATTCACAATATCGAAGAATTACAAAAAATTGCTGCAGCAAATACCCAACGCATGTTATTAGAAATCAAACATGGCATGAACGGAAATTTTTTCTTAGTATTGGAGGAATAAAGGAATAATATTTTCGGGATTTTCTTTGGTTTATCAAGAAAATATGCAAATTAAATTACCTTATTTTTCAATGCGTTATTTCAAAAATAAGTAACTTCTCAAAAACCATAGGCAAATCACAAGAATAACGTAGCCGCAAGCTTTAGCTTGCGGTTTCATTATTGCATACATATATGATTTAACACATATTTTAGCGCAGGCTAAAGCCCGCGGCTACGGAATCACAATTATAAGACCTCAACTTTTTGAGATATTACAAAAATAAAGAATTTTACAAGTATTAAAAAACTGCGGATAATTAAAAAGTACGGTATTGTTAGAGTAAGGAAATTGCTGTATTTTTTAGGGCGGGACGGTGGGATACACTGAGCTCTCCCCACCCTGCCGCCCGAATTAGAATACAGAAATTTTCAGGTTTATCAATACGGGGGTTTTAAATTTCACCCCACCAAACTTTTAAAACAACCACTAATCTCCCATAAAAAAGATAGCGAAAAAAAACGAATATTTACATAAATTTTACGGTATAAAAATTTTGACAAACACAACAACCGGTTCCATACAAAAACTAATCGGCACAATTACAACACCAATTACCTACAGTCTGCCAATCAACAATCAACCAATTGCCTTGCAACCATTACTCGGCAAGACCATTACTTTAAATTTTACAGGCAAAATCAACTGTATTTCCTGCCAAAGAGCGATCAATAAAAGCTTTGCTCAAGGACACTGCTTTAAATGCTTCCAGACCTTACCTGAATGCGATATTTGCATCATGCAACCGGAAAAATGCCACTTCACACAAAATACTTGCCGTAATCCGAATTGGGGTAAAACCCATTGCCACGAACCACACATTGTCTACTTAGCAAACACATCAGGCTTAAAAGTCGGTATCACACGCCTTACCCAAATACCAACACGCTGGATTGATCAGGGAGCCATCCAGGCTTTGCCAATTTTTCAGGTGGAAAATCGCTTGCAATCAGGAATTATTGAAGCGCATTTACGCCAATTTGTCGCTGATAAAACTAATTGGCGTAAAATGTTGGAAAATAACGCCTCTGACCTGGATTTAATCGCCGCCCGCGATGAGCTTTTAGAAAAAGCCTCTTTAGTAAAATTGGGTTTGAATTTAGAAGTTTTACCCAAACTCCCCGTACAACTAACTTATCCACTCCTACAAAAACCATCCAAAATCGAACAAATCGATCCGCACAAAACCCCAAAAACCACTGGCATTTTACTTGGCATCAAAGGGCAATATTTGATTTTCGAACATGGCGTACTGAATATTCGTAAATTTTCCGGCTATGAAATTAATTTCTCAGAACAAAACGGATAAAAAAGTTAAAGAGATGACACCGCTTATCTTAGTACAATTAAGCGCATGTTTATCGATCTTTAACAATTAAAATATTCCTTAATTCTTTTATTTCTTCTGTACCGTCCTACTCACTTTTGGATTCGCCCATGATCCTGTAATGTAATAGACAAATGTAGTGGCTTTTTTTAAACCAAAACTGAAAACCGTATCCGCCAACCAAACAAATGCTCCAATCACGGGTCCACTAGTAATTACCGTTGCTATAGGCAAACTTGCAGTTATATTGGGAACTGTTGATAGTTTCAAATCATAATCTTTTCTTTTTATTCCAATCCGCCCTGTAGCCGTAACATGTGCCACCACTCCATTCATATCCATATTTTGCAAAAAAACATTACCGTTTTTTAATTGAATATCCCCGCTAAGAACCTTAAAAACAAATCCCTTTTTCGTAAGATCCCCAAACTCCATCGTTAAATAATTAGGCAAAGCCTGCAAACTTAAAACATTTAAAAACTTACCAAAACCTAAACCACCCTCGATTTTTTGTCCTAAACTGACAATATGTCCTTTTTCAACTTTGAGCTTAATTGACCCTTGTACAGTATTAATATCCGGTGAAAACAATGCTTTACGCCAATTAACCGCAAAAGACGCATTGCCTTGCCCCTTATCAAGATTATTGCCCAAATCTAAACTTTTAAGAAAATCACCCCAATTTTGGCTAATAAAACTACCTTGCAAATTTGTCCACTGCCCACCATTAGATCCTATTCCCCATTCACCCGTTGATTGCATTGATGCCACTTGCGAATTAAAAGAGAGCTGTTTAATGCGTAATCCGTAAATAAAAGGTTCGGTGCTTAATCTTATGCCACCGAACTTAATACCTTCATAACGCAAATCATCAATACTCACATCGAATGGGATTATTTCCCGAGGACTAAAATTAGCAAATGTTCCACTTTTTTTACTTAAATCAAT
>MGXG01000042.1 GCA_001801285.1 Gammaproteobacteria bacterium GWE2_37_16 | reverse complement strand
ACAACTTTCTTGACAAATACCGCGAATAGGCGGATGCAATGGGGTATTTCCATCACCGCCCATGGAGGTTGACCATACAGTTGCACCAAAAAATGAAATATTTGAATCTGTTGTGTTGCTCGGTAATTGTCCAGAAGGTCCATTTTGAGATGGTGCCCGCAATGGAGCAACCACTAAATCCTTTTTCTTACGAGGAAACAATATAGAATGCTTAGGTAATTCCGGAACTGCCTGATTAACGTTAGGCATAATTGCTCCAGATTGCACTTGAGGCAAAGGTATGAAAAGTATCACATCTCCTGGCTGACGACGAGGTTGTCGTGTTTTAATTTTGTCATTAGGCATATCATCACCATTATTTTATTAGGTCAATAAAAGTCAAATTTAACACACCAATGTTATGGCAATATGAAATTAACTAAAGGAATGCTTAACTGTAAACAAAAAATGGTGAAAATAATGTGATATATCTTTCAATTTCCCTTTTTCGAGCTTGTTTGCTCTTGATACAATTTAGTGGACACAACGAATAGAAGTGGAGAATATTAATCTTTACTTTAAAATCAAGGCAATACAGAGTGCGCACTTATAATATGCTGAGATGTCATCACCTGCATTTCTAGTTGGGATGGAGATTGGGCAAAAAATGCGCTTCGTCCACCTGGATTAGATAGTCTAGATGGAACAGGTGGAAGTGGAAGCTCTGTTGAATTAGACATCGCTTGAAGAAAATTCAATCCTAGTAACGACTGACGCTTTATTCTTCGGCTTGGTTTTGCTGTCGACATCTGCACTGACGAACCAGAGGGTAAAGGTGATAAAGGGACCTGTTGCCGTGGATGAGCTTGGGGTTTAGAGGATGGTCGCGGTTTATGCGGCTGCAATACTGACACTGAAGCATCTAATATGGATGGCTGTTGCAGGGGTATTGGTGCATCCAAACGTGGCGCAGGAGCATTTTGATGTGCATTTATTTCTTCTAAAACTCTAGCTATAACTCTTATCACTTCATTCATCCGTGGACGCTCCTTTGGATTCCCCGACCAACAGCTCGTAATAATCTTAGCGAGTTCTGTTGGCACTGAGTCAGGAATTGCTGGTCTTCCTCCCTGCATTACATGATTTTGTATTTGCCTTGGCGGAATATCCTGATAAGGTAATAAACATGATATTATCTCCCACATCACTATGCCGAAAGCATACACATCACAAGCGTAAGGTTCAACTTTATCCCCCTTGAGTATTTCCGGAGCAACCCAATGAGTAGAACCAACTCTTAATTCCTCAGGGGTTAATTCCTTATTACCAAAAACAAAATAATGAGCAAAACCAAAATCTATTATTTTGGGCACCAATCCAGGGAAAATTAAAATATTTAAACTTTTAATATCACGATGCACCACATGTCTTGTATGCAGATAGTTTAATCCCTGAGCTATACCCATAATTATCTGTAATTTTTGTTTTAGATCTAAACTTTTACCATTTTTTCTTAAAAAAACATCCAGTGATCCTTCAGGAGTAAATTCCATAGCTAAAGCATAAGTAGAGGTACTCGTATTATTAATACAACCATAAACGGATATGATATTAGGATGAGGCAAACTTCTTAACAGCCCAACTTCTGTATGAAATTCAGAAATAGCAT
This sequence comes from Gammaproteobacteria bacterium GWE2_37_16, assembly GCA_001801285.1. Classification (GTDB taxonomy): domain Bacteria; phylum Pseudomonadota; class Gammaproteobacteria; order UBA9339; family UBA9339; genus GWE2-37-16. Next base: position 7,588 of record MGXG01000042.1, on the reverse strand, counting down.
CATTTTTATCTTTGATAGACCATGTTGGCAAGAATTTTAGTTTTTTCAATGCTACAATCATATTACCATGTTCGAGTAATTTAACCTTATGTACTTCAGCATAACTACCCTTGCCGATTATTTTTAAATATTCCACAAATCCAGATCTAATTTCAAAAGAAGGAACCAGTTGAGGACAGCTTTTATTACGCTCTAACGTTATTTCTGTATCTATATTATATAAAGAATTCTGCGCCAAGCGCCTCCTTGTAACTGATTTACGAATCAATAACCCCATAATGCTTCCTATGAGTAAAATTCCGCCTCCTGCTGCCCCAACAATATAAAATATTGGATTATTATCTGGTCTGTCAATTGGTTGATTGACCGATAACCGCAAAGCTTGTGAAGTGTTGAAAACTCCGTTGGAAATAGTGAGTTGCATAGCATAAGTTCCTGGTGGCATTTGTGCAGTACCAGAAAGCTTCATGATAGAATTTATGAGAGCTAAATTCAACCATGTTGGTGCATTGGTAGCAGTTGCTACCAATGGATCACCATTTGGATCTTCACAAGCAACATCCAATTCCATCAACCTACCAACCGTAGTATTGTAGGTAGAGATAAGGGTTAAAAAAGTCGGTGGCATTTTGACTACTTGATAATTAATGGTTATTGCAACTGGATAATTGCTGCTAGTTTGATCTGAAACTTCCAAAGTTATTTCTTTGGTGTGTTGTCTATTGTATTGAATATTTTGAAAAGTTAACGTGCGTAGAACTTGCTCATAGAATGTGGGTGCTTTAAGCCCAACCATAGTTAAAGTGCCGTGTTGTAAATCTTGAGCTAAGGTAATTCCAACAACAGATGTAGCAAATAATTGATCTCCAGGAACAAACCCGTTACTAATGCTTACAACCGCACTAGTTAGAAAAGTGCTATCGGCATCAGTTAAAGTTAGGTTAGGGGCTATTAATAAAGGGGCATCTCCTTTTGTATAATTGTATAGTTGAATAGGAAGAATAAGTTCTGGTGGATCATCAACTGCTATGCCAAAAACAGTAATAGTTGACGTTATAGTTTGACCGTAATTATCCGCGATATTTACAGCAATACTAAATGCCGCATTGAAGTTGGAAGAAGGTAAATATTGTAAGGTAGCAAGCAAGGCGTTAACGTTAGCGGGAACACCACTTGCCCGCCAAACCCCTGTCAGTTGATCGTAAGTGGAAGTTACTGCGCCGCTTGTTGCTATTGATAATTTTCCTGCTGCTTTATTGCTTAAGGTTAGTTGTATTGCTGTTGAAGAGCTGGGTGTAGTTATAGCAATCGGAGCCAGGTTTTGTGTAATGTCTTCTGTATAAATAAAAGCAACATCAGTATTGGTTGCGAATAAAGTTTTGGCAATTTGCAGGCTGAAAATAGAGTAAGCGCTAGCCCCACCTGGATCAGAAGCAGTAACTTTAATGCTCAGATCGCCAATGACGCTTGCATTATACGGAGTACCGCTAAAAGCGCGTATAACAGGATTAAAGCTAAGCCATACTGGAAGTAAAGCGCCATTTGCTTGGGTTGCCGTATAGGTTAAAACATCTTGATCAACATCAGTAAAAGTATCAGGCGCAAAGGTGAAAGTATAAATACTGCCGATATTAGCATTGCAACAGGCAGTTTGTGATTGTAGTGGTAGATTAACCATTGGCGGATCGTTAACTGCAATTCCTGTCGCGTTAATTATTGAGCTTAAGACTTGCCCATAACCATCAGTAATGCTGACAGCTATGCTAAAATTATCATATTTATTGCTAACAGGATTGAATTTTAAATCAGCAAGTAAAGTGTTCACATCGGCTTTAGTTCCACTTGCCTGCCAAATGCCAGTTGTAGGATTATAGGTTGAAGTTATCGAGCCATAGGTTGTAGTTGATAAAGCTCCAACCGCTGAACTACTTAGGGTTAGTTGTATCGCTACAGTTGGGCTTGGGGTAGCAATAATAATGGGAGTTAAATTGCAAACTGTGTCTTCAATATAGTTAATGATTACTGCTGTATTTGTAGCCGATAAGGTTTTAGCTATATTTAAAGAAAAAATACTGGAAGTGCTTTGCGATTCTGGATTAGTTGCCGTAACTTTGAGATTTAAATTACCAATTAAATTGGCATTATTAGGTATGCCCGTAAAAGTACGTGTTAAGGCGTTAAAATTCAGACAAGCTGGTAATGGTGAGCCATTGGTTTGTGTTGCCGTATAAGTTAAAGTGCCGCCATGTGGGTCAATAAATGAGTCACTGGCAAAAGTAAATTCATAATTTTCACCAATCAAAGCCACACAACAGGATGCTTGATAAGCAATATTTTTAGTCACAACCGGAGCGTAAGTCAATGATGTACCAATAGCATTGATAATGGAAGTGTAATTTTGTCCAAAGCTATCGACAACGCTTACCGCAATACTGAAAGCATTATGATAATGCAAAGCGGGCTGATATTTTAAATTTGCCAGCAACGTATTGATATTGTCTTTATTCCCCGTCGCAAACCAAGCCCCTGTTGCAGCATTATAAAAAGAAGTTACCGCACCGTAAGTTGCTGTAGTTAATATTCCTGCTGCCGGGTCGTTTAAAATTAATTGCGCTGTTACTGTCGGGCTTGGTGTAGTTATAACAATATCGGCTAAATTATATTCTGTGTCTTCTGTATAACTGATTGGTGCCGTTGTGTTCGTTGCCGATAAAGTTCCAATAATATTTAAGTTAAATGTATCTGCTACACTAGCACTGCTAGAGTCGATTGCCGTAACTTTAAGATTTAAATTACCAATTTGGCTGGCTGCATTTGGTGTGCCACTGAAAGTCCGTGTGGTTGGGGTGAAAGTAAGCCAGGTTGGTAGTGATGAGCCATCGGCTTTAGTCGCTGTGTAAGTTAAAGCGTCACCATCAATATCGGTAAAAGTATTCTCCGCAAAACTAAAACTGTAAGCATTGCCAATGCTAGTTGCGCAACAGGCTATTTGCGATTGAATCGGTGTGCTAACAACAGGTGGATCATTAACGGCAATACCTGTTGCACTAATCGTTGAAGTTAAAACTTGCCCATAACCATCAGTAATACTAACGGCAACACTAAAATTATCATGTTTATTTAATGCCGGATGAAATTTTAAACCAGCAAGTAAAGTGTTTACATCGGCTTTAGCTCCACTTGCCTGCCAAATTCCCGTGGTTGAACTGTATGTGGACGTCACTGCACCGCTTGTCGCCGTTGACAAAGCCCCTAACACTGGATTACTTAAAGTTAACTGCGTTGTTACTGTCAGGCTTGGTGTGGTTATAACAATATCGGCTAAATTATATTCTGTGTCTTCTGTATAACTGATTGGTGCCACTGTATTAGTTGCCGATAAAGTTCCAATAACATTTAAGTTAAATGTATCTGCTACACTAGCACTGCTAAAGTCGGTTGCCGTAACTTTAAGATTTAAATTACCAATTTGGCTAGCTGCATTTGGTGTGCCACTAAAAGTCCGTGTGGTTGGGTTGAAAGTAAGCCAGGTTGGTAGTGATGAGCCATCGGCTAGTGTAGCGGTATAGATGAAGGTGACACATGGACCGGTAAACGTGTCAGCATTAAAAATAAAATTATAAGATTGACCAATGGCTGCATTACAACACGATGTCTGTGATGCAAGAACTGTGTTAATAGTAGGGGATATTGACGTATAACTAACACTCAACGGAAAAGGGATTCCACAAGTAAATGGATCACAAAATGTAACCATAGCGGTCGGTGAAAATTGACTGCAATCATGGGCATATTGAAGATTTAAATTAGCTAACGTAGCAGTAAGCGGATTTAATGAAATATGTGTCAAATTACTAAAAGTTACACTAACTTGCGAAGAAATAAGTGAAGCATCAAAACTTGCATAAAGGTCAGTGGTAGTTAAAAATCCTGTACCACCTTGATTGATGGGAAAATTATTAACAGTTGGATATGGGGCGCGGAGAGCTGAAATTTGTGTATCTGTTAGAATATAATTATAAAATCGCACATCGGCAATTTTTCCGTTTGCCCATTCGTGAGCTTCTGTTGGACCATATCCCACATATATCGGCACATTTGTTATTGGAAGAACCTCTCCCGCCGTACCAGACAATACTATGTTACCATTAACTAAAACATTATAGGTACCAGGAAAGCTATATGTGAGAACTATATGATACCAGCTTAAAGTCTGTATATGATAGTTGGAACTACAGGCATAATCTCCCGAATCCCCCGTAAACGAAAAACAAACTTCTTGATTAGCACCGACCTCTAATAGCCAATGGTAATTGTTTCCATCGATAATCGGAAAAGTAGGTGCTCCATACGGGTACATCTGATTCACATAAATCCACACCGAAAAACTCAATCTACTATTAGCTTCCATGCCATAAATTTGCTGGCTGTATGGAATGGTTATAACTGGATTTAATGCTGGATCAGCGACGCTATTTGGAAAACCAGCGGCACTATATGCATGCCCAAACCTATCAGTTGCAGAAAAATCAATATTAGTAGCGTTCGCAAAATTATTAAAGCCACTGCTATCTCGAACCCCGTTTTGACCGTTTACATTACCAGCAAAGTTGTAATGGATTACTGTGCCGTCAGGTAGTGCGGGTTGTGTGTAAAGACTAGTTATTGCTTGAGCAGCTAGAGTGCGATTATAAATTCGCACATCACTCATATCACCATGCCAAAAACGATAATCATCGAACACAATACCACCATAACACCAAGCACCTAGACATAAACTTGGAGAGTAGTAATTTACCAACCCTCTAGTTTGTGATCCTACTAATTGCCCATTCTGATATACGGAAATTAATGTTCCATCATTGGTTACGGCTATATGTTGCCAACTCAATTCATTTGATGACAAATCAATAGACAAACCCATTCCAGCATATCCATAATTGTATATATTTTTATTAGATGAGCCGTTTTGCTCTATTGACCAATTTATAGTGTTATTATGATAGTTATCAATAATTGTTGCGAAATCCACTTGTGTGGTATTAGTTTTTATCCACATGGCAAACGTAAAAGACTGAGACTGAATCAAATTTCCCAATGCAACATAAGTACTCAAACCATCAAAATGTAATGCACTATTAGGATTCCCAAATTGATCAGACACATACGTTGCATTGTAAGCTATACCATCATTCCCATTCCCGCTCTCATCAATGGTATTGCACTTAAAAAGATAAGAGGCTACCAAGCCATCCGTTAGTGAATTAGCCGAAAAATGAGGTGAATGAACTGATTTAACTTTTGTTATAAAGTTACTCTGCTTGACTCCTTCTTCTCTTGTAATGCTTTTTTCATTTTGCGCGGTGCCCATCGCAGTAATGGTCGCTGCTGTAGGAAAAGTTGGCAACCCATCGTCAAAAGAATTTATATCTATCAAAGATGATGGGGCAATGGATGCAATAACGTGTGTAACAGAGCCAGAAGAAGCATATGCGTTTAGATTGCCCTCTTCTCTGACGGCTAGTTCATGTTGATTAGTTTCAAAAGAAGAATCTGACTTCACCGATGAGAAATTTGGTTGGCTGCCGCTGCCACTTCTACCAAACCAACCTTGTAATAAATGACCAGCAAAATAGGCTAACGGTAAAACCGGTAAAATAATTAGACATTTCGCCAAACTTTTCCACCAAGAACTATTCGAGGCAACTGGAGCGTTTGATGAGACAGGTATGGTTCGTTGACTTTCTGGATCAGCAAAAGTTATTTTTTGTGGGGATAATATAGCCATGGCTTATGTTCCTATAGACATAAACAAAGTGTACTCCGTTAATTGTAACAAATCTAAAAAATATTCTCCATAACTATATATAACAAGCATACCAAGGCATTTACTTTGCAAATCAAATGGTTACAAAAAACCATCTTCGATCACTGCGGAATAATCCTGGGATAATATTAAATTCACCTTAAGCGCTCCTGGGGAAATAAAAAAGGCACAAAAAATTGTGCCTTTCAATAACCATAAGAAAAATAATCTGCTAGATTATTTTACAGCTTCACTTTTTTCCTGGTCAAGCAATTCAACTAAAGCTACAGGAGCATTATCACCAGGACGAAAACCGCATTTTAAAATACGTAAATAACCACCCGGCCGATTTTGATAGCGCTTACCTAAAACCGTAAAAAGTTTATGCACTGCATCTTTATCACGTAAACGGTCAAATGCCAAACGACGACTGGCTACTGAATCTGTCTTAGCCAACGTAATCATTGGCTCAGCAAAACGCCTTAATTCTTTTGCTTTAACTAAAGTAGTCTTAATCGTCTCTTTAGTAAACAAAGAAACCATCATGTTTTTAAACATGGCTTTACGATGACTACTATTTCGGCTTAATTGACACCCACTATTTCTATGACGCATTGTTATTTATCTCCACAAAACTCGTCGCAAAGTAATTCCACTGAAAGCGGAATCACCTATTAAGCTTTTTCAGCTTTGCTTTTTTTTGTTTTACTTTTTGTTTTTGCTGCTTCTTTTGTTTTTACGACTTCCTTTTCTTCTATCTCTACAGTTTTTTCAGCTTTTTTTGTTTTTACTGGTTTTACTGGTTTTTCAGCTTCAATGCTAATTTCTTCTTTCTCAATTTTACTTTCCTTTTTTACATTTTGTCGTTTTTCTTGCCTAGCCTTTAATTTTGCTTTCAATCTTTTATCTTCGTCCACAACAACCATATTTTCTAAATCCGCATCCTTTATCGATAATTCAGGCAATGGTGGCAAATCATCTGGTGGCCAACCATCTACCAACATACCTAACGACAGACTACGACCAGATAAAACTGATTTGATCTCATTAAGCGATTTTTTACCTAAATTAGGTGTTTGTAAAAGTTCACTCTCCGTGCACTGCACCAATTCACCAACATAAAATATATCCTCTCCTTTCAAACAATTGGTCGATCTCACTGTAAGTTCCAAATCATCAATCGGACGTTTCAAAAGAGGATTCATTTTTACTTCTTTTGTTTCTGGCTTAAATAACTCTTCAGCTTTTAACTCCACAAAAGTAGCTAACTGATGTTGTAAAATTGTCGCACAAGCGCGAATAGCTTCCTCAGGATCAAGAGTACCATTAGTTTCAATATTAATAATTAATCTATCTAAATCTGTACGTTTCTCAACACGAGCATTTTCAACTTGATAAGCAATCTTTTTCACTGGACTAAAAGAAGCATCCAATAAAAGTTGCCCTACAACCCTTTCTGTATCGGGAGATGTTCTCATATTGACAGATTGATAACCCCGTCCTAAAGCGACTTTTATTCGCATCTTTAAAGAACCACCCGCAGCCAAATTAGCAATAACCAAATCAGGATTCATGATCTCAACATCATGCTCCAAAGCTATATCACCAGCCAAAACTGGTCCAGGCGTCTTTTTATTTAATTCCAACGTTACTTCCTGACGATCGTGCAACTTAAAAGCAACATTTTTTAAATTCAACAAAATATCAATGACATCTTCTTGCACCCCTGGAATTGTAGCATACTCATGTAAAACACCTTCAATTTCCACTGCTACTGGTGCG
>MGXG01000041.1 GCA_001801285.1 Gammaproteobacteria bacterium GWE2_37_16 | reverse complement strand
ACGCGTTTCCTTGCCCTCCATGTTGCCACCAGGTGCGCCATGCAAACCAGGTTGCGCATGTTGATTGACATCCAGAGTATTAAACAAGTGATTACCGCCTTGTTCCGCATGTACCGCTGCAAACGCAAAAGTTATAAAAACAAAAGTCATAGCAATAAAAATTGCTACGCCTTGTTTTTTGTCACACACCATAGCGCCAAAAGTAAAACAAAATGCAGCTGGAATTAGCAATAAAGCCAACATTTCCAAAAAGTTAGATAAAGGAGTTGGATTTTCAAAAGGATGCGCTGAATTGGTGCTAAAAAAGCCGCCGCCATTAGTACCTAACTGTTTGATTGCAATCTGTGAAGCGGCGGGTCCCATAGGCAAAACCTGCGCCTCCAAAAAGTTTGATCCTGGTTGAAGCTGAGATTTCTCTAAAGATGTTGTGGTTTTTTGATAAGAACTTACATTTTGAATTACTCCCTGAGAAACCAAAAGCACCGCCAAAATTGCAGCCAAGGGTAATAAAATATACAAAGTACTGCGAACCAAATCCACCCAAAAATTACCTATTTGTGTCGTTTCATGTCGCACCAACCCACGAATCAAAGCTACCAAAACCGCCATACCTGTTGCCGCTGAAACAAAATTTTGTACTGTCAAGCCAAGCGCCTGAGTAAAATAGCTTATGGTGTTTTCACCAGCATAAGCTTGCCAGTTGGTATTGGTGAAAAAACTAACAGCTGTATTAAATGAGAGATCGGGTGAAGGAGCGTGAAAAGCTTGCGGATTGAATGGCAAAGAAAGCTGCAATCGCTGCATTAAATAAACCACAAAAAAGCCGACCAAACTGAAAGCCAAGACTGCAATAGCATATGTTTTCCAATCCATTTCTTGTTCGTGCTTAATGCGACTTAAACGATAAATGCCCATTTCAATCGGGCGCAATATAAAACTTAAACCGCAAGTTTTTCCTTCGTAAACACGAGCCATATAAAATCCCAAAGGAATGGCTAACAAAACTAGCGCCGCTAAATAAAAAGAGAACTGAAATAAAGCATTACCTGTCATAGATAAAATAAACCAAATAAATAATTAAAGTTTTAATTTTTTTTAAAAAATCTCTGGTTTCAATAAAGCCACAAAAAGATAGGCGAACAAGAGAGCCACAGTAATTAAACAAAGCAAATGAATCATGTAAAAACCCCAGTTATTATTTCTCGACCTTGTTCAACCAACCAAAAAATATCAGCAAGCCAATGGTCAAAGCAAAGAACCCCAATAATAAAGATATGTAATATAAATCTTGCATATAATTTTTCTTGTTAATTTTGTAACTTCCAGACAATTATCCTTGCTATTCTGTACAGCGTATTTTTCTCAACGTCAGTAGGTCACGATAAAATATAATTTTAATTCTACCTTAAATCCCACAATTCTCAACTCTATAGCATAAAATAATATTACCCGCCCACCCACCCATTTTAAAACCTCAAATATTATTCATCAATACAGTGTTTTTCCGTAATCGTTACGAGAACAGCTTGTTTGCTCCTTCTAACTAACGCTATAAATTCCCAAGCAAAATCCCACAACTTATTTATTTTAGCTTCATGTTAAATTACCGTATTGCATATTTAAATTTAATGCGTTATTTTTGGGATGGGTGGGGGGGATTTTACAATCTCTCAAAACCACAAAAATTTCTCAAACTTCCGAGCCTGAAATTAAACATGGACGCCATAACTACTAAAGAAAATTCAGATATAAACCAATTACTTACCGATGGTATTCAATCATTAAATTTAACTTTATTGCCAACAGCTTTACAAAAAATAATCACCTATATCAACTTGATTAATAAATGGAACAAAGTTTACAACCTTACCGCCGCTCGTACTGACAAAGAATTAATAGTCAACCACGTTTTGGACAGTTTATCTATTGCCCCTTACATAAAGGGACCGGAAATTTTGGATGTTGGCAGTGGCGCAGGTTTCCCTGGAATACCGTTAGCGCTTGCACTGCCGCAATATAATTTCACTTTGCTTGATTGCCTCAATAAACGTACTCGCTTTCTGAATCAGGTAATTATCGAGTTGCAATTAAAAAATATCACTGTTATACAAAACCAAATTGAACAATTTCATCCAAATAAATATTTTAATGATATTGTTACTCGCGCTACTTATTCAATTAGTGATATGATGGAAAAAGTTAAACACCTTTGCTGTAATAGCACACGACTTTTAATGATGAAAGGCAAATATCCACAGCAAGAATTATTATCTATTACAACAACTTATACAGTACATGAGCTGCAAGTTCCTGGGTTGAACGCAGAAAGAAACCTTATCGAAATTCTAAATTTTTGATTTCGAAACAATGAGTCACGTTAGGTGACGATTCCCGTAAGATATGTAAATAAAATTGCTATATAAATCAACAATCTATTTCCATTGACGTTATTTTTCATTATGGCTAAAATAATCGCGATTACTAACCAAAAAGGCGGGGTTGGCAAAACCACAACCGCTGTCAATATCGCAGCCTCTTTAGGGGCTGCGAAACGCAGAATTTTGCTGATCGATTTTGACCCACAAGGCAATGCTACGATGGGGAGCGGTGTAAGTAAATATGATCTAAAACTTTCCAGTAAAGACGTACTTTTTTCCACAGCAACTGCATCTGAAGCACTACAAAAAACCGAATTAGGCTATGATCTTTTACCAGCAAATTCCGAACTCACAGCCGCTGAAATAAAAATTTTACAAATCGATCAACGCGAATACTTACTCCAACGCGCATTAAGCGAACTACGTGAGGAATATGATTTTATCTTTATAGACTGTCCCCCTGCTTTAAATATTCTTACCGTCAATGCATTAATCGCATCCGATTCGGTATTAATTCCTATTCAATGTGAATACTACGCGCTGGAAGGACTAGCCGGTTTATTGCAAACCATTGAACAATTAAAACGTACAGTCAATCCGCAATTAAAAATCGAAGGCTTATTGCGTACTATGTACGATGGGCGTAATCGCTTAACTTCTGAAGTGTCAGCTCATCTGGTACAAAATTTTGCTGATACAGTTTATAATACAATAATTCCGCGGAACGTACGTCTGGCGGAAGCCCCAAGTCACGGTTTACCTGTATTGCTATATGACAAAAACTCCCCCGGATCAATTGCTTACTTGGCATTGGCCGGGGAAATTGTAAGAAGAAACGAACTGATTTCCCAGGAAGTGAAATTAATTAAACCGCAGGAGTCGGCAACTTGAAACCATAATAATAATCAGGATATATAAATACAATTACTATATAAATCAACATGCTATTTTTTAAAATTATAATTTCTCGAAAACCTTGGGGAAATCACAGGAATAACGTATATGATTTAACACTTACTTTAGCGCAGGCTAAAGACCTGCGGCTACGTAATCATAATACCAGGATTTTTAGAGATATTACTGAAATTTAAAATTTCCAAACATTGAGATATTGAAAAAATATCGCACGAGCGATTCATTAATTTAAAATTCAACATTTAAAATTTCCCCAATATTATGTCGACAAAAAAAATCGGATTAGGCAAAAACCTTGCCAACCTTGGCTTGCAGGAACTATTAAGCGATCTACATGCCAGTGAAAACATTACCAACAACCAGGTAACGTCCAAAACCAACCCACAGAAATTGCCAATTGATTTATTGCATCAGGGCAAATATCAACCACGACGCACATTTATTCAGGAATCACTTGAAGAGTTGGCAAATTCAATTCGTACCCAAGGTCTATTGCAGCCAATTATCGTACGTCCAAGCACCACTATTATTAAAAGTTATGAAATTATCGCTGGTGAACGACGTTGGCGTGCAGCACAATTAGCAAATCTTAGCGAAGTTCCTGTGATAATTCGTGAACTTAATGATGAGCAAGCTCTTGCAGTTTCTTTGATTGAAAACATTCAACGCGAAAGTTTAAATGTTATCGACGAAGCCGATGCATTACAACGCTTGAACGATGATTTTGACATGACACATCAGGAAATAGCAGAAACTGTTGGTAAATCAAGAACAACAGTAACAAACTTACTGCGTCTTCTTAACTTAAATACAGAAGTCAAAGAGATGGTTGCTAAAGGCGAATTGGAAATGGGACATGCCCGCGCCCTGCTCGCACTTACTTCTCTTGAGCAGCTGCAAGCTGCAAATACTGTGGTTAACAAACAGCTTTCCGTTCGTGAGACAGAAAAATTAGTTCATACTTTGCAAAACCCAAAAAACTTCGCAGAACAAAAACCCAAAGATCCAAACATTTCTCATTTACAAACCGAGCTCGCTGAAAAACTCGGAGCTAAAGTTACTATTCAACAAAAAAATAAAAATAAGGGACAGCTCATTATACAATACAATAGTTTGGAAGAACTTGACGGGATTTTGGGACACATCCAATAATTTTCCAGGAAGGGAAATTAATGAACGAAAGAATGAAGGAATGAAAAAATCGTAATATCTCAAAAAGTTCGGGTATCATAATTATTATTATTATATTACGTAGCTGCAGGTTTCGTAACCGCAGGCTTCAGTCTGCGTTATAATAAGCTTCAGTCTTGTAAGGTTTGTAATTCCCAAGTTTAATACGCAAGCTAAAGCTTGCGGCTACGTCAATTCTTGTCTTGTGATTCAGGAGTTATAAAAAACTCCCACAAACGCATAATAGTGCTATTAATTAAAGACCAATACAATCAGTTTGCCTTACCCAAGATATCAAGCAGTATATTTGTCAAACCCACAACCAATAGAATAAATTTCCTAAAAAAAATAATTAAGTAAATATTATTTGTATGTTAAAAAAAAATTATGTACAATAAATCAACGTGTTAGTTTCGGTTTATGTAATGACCCATTAAAAACAAACCGTAACTTATTAATATCGAACACGTAGAGGTAAAATATATGAATATTATTTTTGAACATATTCCTGAGCTAAACAGCAAATCGGGAAAGCATTCTGGAACTATATCAATCTCTTTTTTGGGCTTAAAAAACAAAGACCTGTCAGCTAGCGGTCTTGTTGATGTCATGCATGATTTAACTATAGAAGGATTAGCAGGAACTGTAACAACAACCTTGGATAATATCAAAGACGGTGTTGCCTGGTTGTTCAACTACGAACATGATTCTAAAGATGAATGTTTAAATCTCGTTAAATACTTAATCAAATCCTTTCATAACCACGGCTTTACGGGTAATCACGAACCAAATGGAAAATCCCTCTTTGGTAATTTAAGTATTATTGATTTAAATTTGAAAAACGAGGTAACTAAAGCTAGAATAGAACAATTCATTGAAACGGCAACAACTCTTCTTAAACATAGCGTCAATGTTCAACTTCAACCCAAGAAAACATCTTTATTTACTGCCAGCTTTACCTTTTTCGGTGGCAATAGACAAACCGCAACTTTGCAAACAAAAACATCAGAAAATTCGAAAACAAACAGTATCGCTACTAAACCAGCGCAAATTTAAAGATTTTTGTAATTTTCAACCATTTTTAAACATCAACAATGATTGAAGATCACCTACTACTTCGTTACAAATTTACTATAGCTTTTTTTTGTGCAATTTGTTGGATGTTATTGAGTGCTTATTTGGGACAACCTTGGTTTCATAGTCTTATTCTTCATTTTGGCGAAATTCCTGCTGTTCTCATCATTCTCTTCATTGCACTGATTCCAGGTTTTATGAATATGTTCATTCTGGTCAGTTTTCTTTTTAACAAAAGAAACAAAAAACAGCATTTTGATAAATATCCAAATATTTCCATCCTAATTCCTGCTTACAATGAATCAGACAGCATCTACGATACCGTATCTTCCGTCTTGGCACAAAGATATCAGGGTAAAATACAGATTATTGTGATTGACGACGGATCTACTGATGATACGCTTGCCAAGCTGACATCATTAAAAGAAAATATTGTCAAATTGCCAAATTTAACAATAATAGCCAACCCGCATCGCGGTAAATCTTTTGCATTGAATACAGGACTTAAAAAAGTCAAATATGAATTACTGGTTACTATCGACGGCGATTCACATTTATTGCCTAACGCCATCGAAAGAATAGTCGCCAAATATCTTTCCTCAGCATCAGACACTGTCGCTGTATCTGGTGGTGTTTACCCTATCAACCCTGACCAAAATTTCATGACCCGCATTCAAAAGTGGGAATATTTTTTAGGTATAGCAACCATTAAATCTGTCCAATGTTTTCTGCAAGGCACTTTAGTTGCCCAAGGAGCATTTTCCTTATTTCGTACATCTTTCGTGGAGTTAGTTGGAGGCTGGAAAGATACGGTCGGAGAAGATATTGTTCTCACTTGGACCATGTTAAAAAAAGGTTGTCGTATTCTCCATGCCGATGATGCGATTCTCCTCACAAAAATGCCACATACCTACAAGTCTTTCTTTTTGCAACGCAGTAGATGGTCAAGAGGAATGATCGAAGCTTTTCGTCATAACCCACAAATTCTCAAAAGCTGGCGTTTATCAACTTTTTTAGTTTATTGGGATTTGTTATTTCCTTTTGTTGATTTAGCTTATTGTTTTATTTTTATACCAGGTGTAATTGCAGCTTTTTTTGGCTATTACGCCATCGCAGGACTTATGACTTTAGCAGTGCTACCTATTGGAATTTTGTTTACCTACGTCTATGTAATTAAACAAAAAACCCTTTTAAAAGGATGTCATTTGAAAGTTAAAATGGATTTCTGGTCGTGCATTGTCTACGTTTTATTTTATAATATGCTCATGGTTCCAGCCTGCATTCACGGCTATTTTTCGGAATTTTTTAATTTAAAGAAAAAATGGGGAACCAAGTAATTTCACATAAGTAGCCGCAAGCTTTAGCTTGTGTCTTCATTCTTGCGTACGTATACGATTTAACACGGATTTTATTAGCGCAGGCTAAAGACCAGTGACCATGTAATCATAATTATAATATCCGAACTTTTTGAGATATTACCAATTTTGAATGCAATGAATTGATTTATATATACTAAAGGAAAACAGGATTTCAGGGTTGGCGAAAATAGACTCGAGCAGTTTGGGAATTCCGCTAGGCGGCAACGAATCGAGCTTGGGGAGTGTATTCTACATACATGACTCAAGCGAGAGAGGAAGCCAACACAGCGGAAAACCAAAATGCGAAGAGTATAACAATATTATTTACATAAAACTTATGCTTTACATTATGTTTTTTTCTTTTATTAAAAAAACCCGACCATTAATTAAATGGGTTTTATCCATCACTTTGTTGGTTTGCTCTATTTCTGTATGTAACGCCGAACCAAATCAAATTAACTGGAAAAATTTAAATCAGGCAGGTATGCAAAATACCCTAAATTCCAATCCTAAGCAGGCGCTAATTTACTATAATAAAGCACTCCAACTTACTGATAATAATGATGTTTTTGAGCGCATAACCTTATTCAATATTGGCAAAATGCAATTATGGCTAGAGCAATATCCAGAAGCAGAACACACATATCTTACTTTATTAAAAATGCCACTAGACAAACAAGATCATGAAATAGCCTTAGCAGGTCTCGTAAAAAGTTTAGCTTATCAAGACAAACCTCGTTCTGGTTATAACTCAATTCCCAATAATCCGCACTATACCTTACCCAATATGGTGCTTGTCGCAGCTCAGGCGGCTCTTTGGTCGGGCTGGTCAGAAAAAGCACAAAAAATCTTGGATAGTAATCAATCTGTAATTAGACAAGCAGATCCAAAATCCATTACATATCGAGATTTAAAAGAAGTAACTTATGCGACTAATGCAGAAACCGCAAAAAATAAAATAACTCCAAGTTACGATTTTGAAAATGATAGCGATGGTACAAATATTAAACATTACAACCTTGAAGCTTCCCATTATTTTTTCCCTGATTTTCGAGCCGGACTTAATTTCACCTCTGCTGCTATCAGCAATGATAACCAACGAATTCATGGCGAAAATTTATTTGCCGGAGTGGAGCAAAGGGTAAATAACTACATCAATTATCAAGCGAAAATTGGCTATTCTACATTTAATTCTTGGAACCATGCCCTTTGGTCTGCCAACCTCGATATCCAACCTAATGATATGGTTAGTTTTTCCTTTGCCAATCAACTGGAAAATGTCGAAACAATTACGGCTCTCTATAACAAAACAACTTACAATAGCACGCAAATCAAAGCGACCTTAAACCCAATCTATCGTTTAAGAATTTCTGGATCGGTTTTTTATGGTATGTTTAGCGATGATAATAATCGCACCGGATATTTTACCAGTGCCAATTATTTATTATTCGATAAATTTGGCTTAAGCACTGAAATACGCGCTCGTGGTTATCATAGTTCAAAAACTGATACTACAGGCTATTACAATCCAACCAGTCTTGATGAACAGGATTTTATTATCAAATTAAACCACAGATTATTAACTAACTGGAAATATTATATAAACTTTTGTGTTTTAGGACATCAGGAAACCAATCCTGGCGATGTCACTAATCCTAGATTTACCGAAGTCGGCATTAACGGTTTTATTACGAAAAATCTACTCCTCAACGCCTCTTATGGCTATTCTAATTCCAATTACTCCACCGCCCAAGGATATGGGCGTCATTATGGGATGATTGCACTACAGGTTCTTTTTTGAACCCTCCCCTTTTTTTCACACAACTTCCATAGGATCCACTTCCAAAACCCATTTAACGCGCTTGGCTGCGGGCAATTTTTCTGCATAGGCAATCAAAACATGGATTAAACGATGCAATCCTTGCCTTTCGCTGCTTTGTAACAATAATTGCGCACAATAATTAGCCGCTTTACGCTCCACAACGGCTGCAACTGGTCCCAATAACTCAACTGTTTTATCTTTATCAATAAATCTAATTCCGTAATCGCGCAGCATTTCTAAAAACTTATAAACTTCATCACGATTTTTACCTTCCGCACGCAATAATGCCAAATGGGCGTAAGGCGGAAAAGCTGCTTGGCATCGTTCCTCTAAAGCAATTTTAGCAAATCCACCGTAACCATCGCGCAGCAAATTAAAAAGCAAAGGATGATCGGGATGATGAGTTTGAATATAAACCATGCCTGGTTTTGTCTCGCGCCCTGCTCGCCCTGCAACTTGTGTAATCAGTTGCGCCAAATATTCACTGGCACGAAAATCTGCGCTAAACAATCCACCATCGGCATTTAAAATTACAACTAGCGTTACATCCGGGAAATGATGACCTTTAGTCAGAATTTGCGTACCAATTAAAATCCTACTATCTCCTGAATGAACATTTGCTAAAGCTTCTTGTAAAGAACCTTTTTTGCGCGTTGTATCACTATCGATACGCGCTACAATAACATTAGGAAAAAGTTTTTGCACCCCTGTTTCGAGACGTTCCGTTCCATAACCACACGGCATTAATTCCTGACAACTACACTTAGGACAACTTTTAGGCACTTGTGTTTTGGTATCACAATGATGGCAACGCAAATATTGCTCCTTTTGGTGCAACGTCAAACGTACATCGCATTGTTCGCAACTTGCTACCCAACCGCATTGATGGCAAAGCAAACTTGGCGCATAGCCACGTCGATTAACAAAAATCAAAACTTGACCAGCTTTAGCTAAGTGCTGCTCTATAGCTAAAATAACCTCAGGTGATAAACCACTTTTTAAACGCTTTTTGCACATATCGATTATTTTAAATTGTGGCGGTAAAGCATTCCCAACCCGATTAGGTAAAGATAAGTGTACATAACGCCCGCGTTCGACATTTGCCAAACTTTCCAAAGACGGCGTTGCCGAGCCTAAAACTAGCGGGGTTTTTTCTAATTTACTGCGCACAACCGCCAAATCACGCGCCGAATAGCGTAATCCTGATTGTTGTTTAAAAGACAAATCGTGTTCTTCATCTAAAATAATTATTCCTGGATGCGCTAAAGGCGTAAACAATGCCGAACGCGTACCGATAACTATATCCGCCCCACCCTCACGAGCTAGAAGCCATGCTAACAAACGTTCTCTATCATTTAAACGCGAGTGAAAAACAACTATTTTCCGCTTGGCAAAACGTCTTTGGAAACGCGCCAAAGTTTGTGGAGTTAAACTAATTTCCGGAATTAAAACCAATGCCTGTTTCCCAGCTTGTAAAACCGCAGCGATAGCACGCAAATAAACTTCTGTCTTACCACTTCCTGTCACACCATCCAAAAGAAATACTTTCTCTAAATTTTGATGAGCTATAATTGATGTGATGGCGTCTTGTTGCGCAGCATTTAATTCCCAAATTGGTTCTGGCTCTATATTTTCATCGATATTGGTATCAAGATTGGTATTTTCATCATTTTTCTTTTTGCGACGCGGTAAATTCGCGGCGATATTAGCTTCCGCGCCTTTGCGAAGCAATTTTGGTAAAGCACTGAACAAAACATCGCCCAGCGCATGATGATAATAATCGCTTGCCCAAACGCAAAGTTTAAATATTGATTCTGGCAATAATGGCGCATTATCAATAACTTTTATAACGCGTTTAAGTTTGGCAGGATCGATGGAAGTTTTCGCGACACATCCCAGAAAAATCCCTATTACCTCGCGCGAACCAAATGGCACACGTAAGCGCATACCAGGCTGCAACTTTGCCAAATCTTCTGCATTAAAATCCAATGACGGCAAATAGTCAAAACTACGCCGCAAGGGAGAGCTGGTGGCAAGACAGAGGATGGTGGACATAATAAAGAAATTTTAAATTTTGAATTATAAATTTTAAATGAATGAATCGCTTCGCGATGTTAATTTTTAAATTTTAAAAAATAACACATTGATTTATATATCAATCTCATTTACATAAAAATTACTGTTTTTTTGTAAAATGAACTTTGCATATCTCATACCATTGACATGCTGAACATATATTTTGAAATATCACTAAATCAACCTTTTCTATAATCCGTTTTTTTGCTTCATCCCAACTAATTTCATCACCTGTCTTTAACTTAAGTAATTCGCTATAAAATAAATCCAGTTTAATAACAGAAGTTGAATTTAACTCACGACAATCTAAGCAACGCGGGCAATAAGCACAAATTGAATCCTCCATCATAGTCACATTAATCATCGACTTATTCTCGGATTGAGAATCAAGCTCGCTCATAATGTTCTTGAAATTTGCGATAAACTCATGAGAATAGCCTGCTCCTTGAAAACAAAAAGCACAAACAAAATGATGTGGACGAAAATAAATATCCATTTAGTTAGTTTTTTTCCAAAATTTTGGCACACAACAAGCAACAGCAAATAATTTTATAGTCTCAGATATAACAAAAGGATAAAAACCATATTGCAAGGCAAGGTTAAAAGAGAAAAATTTGGTCAGAACAAAAACTCCACAACTAAAAATCACTAAAGCACTAAGAAGAGCCGCAAAAAAACTATGCCAAATCTTAATAGCCATGCCTTTTTCTGCTAAATAACCACTCAAGATTGCAGCCGGTAAAAACCCTAACAAATATCCTGCTGCAGGATCCAAAAATATCTGCCAACCAAACGAAAAGTTAGCAAAGATCGGCATTCCCATTGCACCACTTAATAAATAAACTAAAACAACACTAGCGGCATAACGAGCTCCGTAAGCTAACCCGATTAATATAACGGTAGCGCTTTGAAAAGTTAGCGGTACTGGATAAAAAGGAATGCTTAACTGGGCGCTAATTGCTAAAGTACAAACCCCAGCCAAAATCAAAAGCATTTGTTGTACACAGTTCCAACTCTTGCTACTGACTTGCGGAAAAAAAATATTTTGTAAAACATTGCTCTGTATGCCTGATTCAAATTGATGCATATTGCTTTCTCCTTTGGAATTAATTATAAATACACAACATTGTAAGATAATTATAAAATTCAGGCAATTTTCAAACATGCAACTAATTACCGACCTAAACCAACTCGCAAAAAAACTCAATCTTACGCTCGATGATGCTTTACTGCGCGACATAAAAAAAATCGATCAAGACTATCCCCTGCTAGTATCTACTAGTTTTTTAGCGAAAATTGAACGTGCCAATCCCAATGATCCACTTTTAAAACAAATTTTACCGTCTGTTCTTGAACTCGAAACAGTAGCAGGATATGAAAAAGATCCGCTACACGAAAGTAAAGCTTTGTACACACCTATTTTGTTGCAAAAATATCACGGACGCGCATTGCTTATTGTTACCCAGCAATGCGCCCTACATTGTCGCTTTTGTTTTAGAAGACATTTTTTTCAGGAAAACATCCCCGAACCTAAAGATGAAGATTTACAAAATGCTCTTGATTTTATCGCCAAAGATACGGGTATTACGGAAGTTATTTTAAGTGGTGGTGATCCGTTATTATTGTCATTACCAAAACTGGCAACGCTTTTACAAAAAATAGCCGTCTTGCCACATGTCAAAAGATTAAGAATTCATACGCGTCTACCCATTGCGTTGCCAGAAAAAATCACATCTGAACTGGCTTCAATACTCACTGCTACACGACTTATGCCTGTTATCGTTATTCATTGTAATCACGCACAGGAAATCGATGCTGCAGTTAGGTCAGCTGTACACAATTTACGTTCTAATGGGATGAATGTGTTGAATCAATCCGTCTTATTAAAAGATATTAACGATTCCGAAAATGCTCTTTGTGATTTAAATGAGAGGCTAGCAGATATGGGGGTTATTCCATATTACTTACACATATTGGATCAAGTTGCCGGAGCGGCACATTTTGCTGTCAACCAAGAAAAAGCACGTAAACTCCATCAAGCAATGCAGGAGCGTCTACCTGGTTATTTGGTCCCAAGACTTGTTTGTGAAAAACCTGGCGCTAAATGTAAAACACCGGCTGTCCCTTAATCATTAATCACAATTCCGTAGCTACCGTCGCAAGTCCGTAGCCGCAAGCTTTAGATTGCGTTTCAATATCCTATTCCCGCAGCCACATAAGTCCGTAGCCGCAAGCTTTAACTTGCGTTTTAACATCCTATTCCCGTAGCCACACAAGTCCGTAGCCACAAGCTTTAGCTTGCGAATTCTCCTGTTATGCGCAGACTAAAGTCTGCGGCTACGGTAAAAATATATAATAAAAAAATTAGAAAGAAGCCCGCCAACGCATACCAAAACTAGAGTTTTCCTGCTCGACTGTCGGGACTGCTTGCCGCATCATTTGCTGCAAACCACAATTTTGTGTATGCTCAACATCGTTTACCTCTTTAACTTCCTTATTTTTTCCAATTTCTTTCAATTCCGTTCCCGCTATACCAGATTTCAACTTTTCCCTTTCTTGTTCAGCTTCAAATTTTCGCCTCATTAATACTGCATAAATAGGATTATCGAATAACATTCTTTAT
>MGXG01000040.1 GCA_001801285.1 Gammaproteobacteria bacterium GWE2_37_16 | reverse complement strand
TCATAACGTAACTCCTTTTTATTAAGAGATTAAAGATTTACGTTATATATCAGCGAGTTATTTTTTTATACTAAAAGTTTGTCGTGTACAAAGCCAAAAGATATGTAAATACGATTACCTTACAAATCAATATATTACCCTGAAAATACTTAAAATATCTGGACATTTGCCGCTATTTTGCTATAATATACCGTCAAAGAAAATTCAACAATTTGGGGGCGACCTGGTTTCGACGTGGGTTACAAAGCCTTCAGGTGCATGTCGAGCAGATAACCTCTCTCGTTAAACCCGGTTATAAAATATAATCGCAAAAGCGACTAAATTTGCTGCAAACAATCGCATCTTCGGACGCGCTTTGTTAGCTGCCTAATCTAAGGCAAAGCAATCGTTATCAGTGTGTGCTTATGCGTGCTGCCTAACGATCATTTACATAAGATCGCAGTATAAAGCGTCTGACAATATACTGTTAAAACTTTTCAGAATCGCTGTTCTCCAACCGTGCTGGTCAGACGAGAATGGTTAAAAATAAAAGACTCAGCTAAACATGTAGTTACTTGGGGTAGAGGATTTACGGACGCGGGTTCAATTCCCGCCGCCTCCACCAATTGATTATCCCACAAATCCAATAAAATCCGAACCTTATCGGCATTTTAAAGACCTGTAACATCCTAAGTAATTTTATAAAATCCGGTTGTTTTAGCAGTACCGATTGTAGGGTTCTGTCGCAAAATTAAATTAAAACGATTAAAATGGCGCCAATAGTTGACCGATAAGAGGAGCGAAAGTTATGATTAGTTTTAAAGGTAGTTCGTTGGTATGTTGCTTATTCTTTGAGTTACAGAAATATTGAGGAATTAATTAAAGAGCGCGGATTAGCTCTTGATCATGCTACTGTGCAGCTTTGGACAGCAAAGTATGCGCCACTATTGAAAGAGGAGTTTCGTAAAAAACACAAGAAGAACGCTGGCTGCAGTTGGCGTATGGATGAGACCTACATAAAAATAAAAGGGAAATGGTGCTATCTGTATCGAGCGGTAGACAAAGAAGGAAGTACCGTAGATTTTATGCTTTCCAAGAAACGCGACCGCACGGCAGCGCTGAAATTTTTCAAAAAAGCCCTTGGATCAAGCGGACTGCCAACGACAGTAACAATTGATAAAAGCGGTGCTAATAATGCGGCTTTGGAACGGCTAAATCTATTGTTTTTGCTGAGCGGATTATGCTTTTTTACAATTTTTATAAGGCAGCTCAAATATCTAAATAATATTGTTGAACAAGACCATCGTAGCATTAAGCGTATAACCAGACCAATGCTTGGTTTCAAGTCTTTTGCAGCCGCCGAAGCTACTATTGCTGGTATAGAATTACATCACATGCTTGCCAAAGGACAAATGATTTGCGGTTCCAATATGCCAGTTTGGGAACAATTTTATGCGTTAGCAGGATAATTATATCCAGCAGAAGTCTGCATTTGGTCTTTTATAATATTTGCGACAGAACCAAAAAAAGCCTCGTTTATTGAGGCTTTTTTTAGAGAAAGGCAAAGATATTAAATTTTTTCTTTTTTTAACTCGGTTACAACCTTATCTGTAATTTCAAGTTTTGGATCATTATAAACAGTACTTACTTTAGTCACCACAAGATCATATTTTTGATCTGCCGCAATTTTATTCACTACTGTTTCCACACGTTTCAAAATGGTTTGCATGGATTTATTTTGAGCATCAGTCAAATCATGTTGGAAACTGGCTTGCATATCCCGCAGTTTTTTCTGTTCGGCAATAATATTATCTTGGTTTTTCTTTACATCATTTCCTTTAATTTTGCCACTGTCTTTATTATATTTATCAATATCGTTTTGTAAGTTTTTTTGAGCTGTAACAATTTCTTGGTTGCGAGGCTCAAACTGTTTTTTCAATTGATCTTGCAGCAACGTAACCTGTGGGTCATTTGAAAGCACTTTGTTTAAATCAAGAACGCCGATCTTTGTATCAGCGAAAGCGGCATTTGCAGCTAACAAGAGACCTGCTGCTATAAGAAGTGAAACTTTTTTCATTATTATTTCCTCGTTTAAGTTTAAGTTTAAATCAAAAAATCAATACATCTAGTTAGTAATGTAACTCAGTCTTGCCGCAGCTAAAGGCGAGTTAATAGACTCAGTGGTCATTATAATACAGAAAATCTAACTTCTGCAAATATACCCTTCGTATTTTAATTTTAAGCGCTGTTTCCTGTGCTATTCGTAGCAGTTATGTACGGGAAGGACACTCCTGTTGCTCACTCCTTACCTTTTAGCCAAGAAATTGAAACACGAAGGGTATACGGGATAGAACCGAAAAATCATTAGTATAGTATGTACCCCCTAAGTTTGGTGGGTAGCTAGCTATTTTAGTGAATGAGTAAGCTGTTGGCGAATTCCATCAATTGTTTTTGTGCCATCGAGAAGTATGTAAACAGGATGAGGGGTATTATTTTTTGCACAAGAACGATAATAGGCAATCAAAGGTTCTGACATTTCATGATATACCCTTAATCTCCTCTCTACGGTGGCAAGAGCGTCGTCGTCTCTGGTGACTAGAGGTTCTCCTGATTCATCGTCTATATTGGGACGTTTTGGTGGGTTATAAAGGTTGTGGTAAGTGCGCCCTGATGCAAGATGAACACGTCTCCCAGAAAGTCTCTTTTTGATTTCTTCGTCATGGACGTGAATATTTATAACATAATCTACGACAATCCCATTTTCTTTAAGGGCTTCAGCTTGAGGAATTGTTCTGGGAAAACCATCTAGCAAATAGCCAGAGGAACAGTCTTTTTGTTTAAGTCGTTCTTTTATCAGGTCAACCATTATGCCGTCTGAAACAAGAGCTCCTTTTTCCATAATAGACTTCACCAATAATCCCAATTTACTTTGAGACTGAACTGCTTCTCTTAACATCTCACCTGTGGAAATCACAGGAACGTGATAAAGCTCGGACAAAAAGCGGGCTTGAGTCCCTTTCCCAGCGCCTGGAGCTCCTAGTAAAATTATACGCATAAACAGAAGTTATAACTCTCTAAATTTGTAAAGGAATAAATGCTAAAACAACCAAAACCAAGGCAATAATGATATTGGTGATAACCGTACCCAAAGGAACTTCTATCGGATTAGATCGGTGTTTTTTATACTTAATCAAAGCGGAAAGAAAAAGTGCGGAAGCACTAACAAGACATACGGCTTTTAATATTTCGTGGACATTCATTTCTATATTAACTACATTACTTGCTACATTGCCAAGACCGATAGAGTCAGAGGCAGTACTTGGCAAAGAGTGATTTGCCGATTGTGATGGGATTGCTGAGGCTTTCATCGAAAATACAAAAAAAACTAGAGCCAATTTTGATAAAAAATTCTTTTTCACTAAAACCTCTTCATACAGTTGATAAAAACAAAGATTAAAATTTAGGAGTCACATATTTTTCAAGCAAGCTTTGACAGTTAGACAAAGTTAAAGGTTTTACTAAAAAATCATTAACGCCCAAATCAAAAGCACGTTTTTTTAGGCTACTTTGTTTGTACATAGTCACGGCAATAATGGGAATATTTTTTATGTTCCCATCCATGTTGCGAATTTTTTTTGTAATATTGAGCCCGTCTATATCAAAAATACCCAAATCCATTATGATTATATCGTAATGGTTATGTTCAAGCAGAGCTAACGCTTCATATCCAGTATTAGCTATAGCTACTTGGCAACCAAGCTCGGATAGTAAATGTTGAGCTGCTGTTTGTGCTATTTCTTCATCTTCAACAACTAATGCGTTAATGATCTTACTACTTAGCATTTTATGCTCCTATATTACGACCCCAAATCATTTAAAACGAAACCACAAAGACAATAACAAATAATATTGTATAATAAAAGCAGTCTTTTTAAAATAAATTTAGTTTTTGTTGATGATGAAAAACAAAGATGAGGAGGAAAACACATGGTAAATATTGATTCCTTATTGTTGCCCCAATGGATTATTCCCATAGAACCACACAATGAATTTTATATAAAACATGCCGTTGCTGTGGACAAAGGGAGAATATTAGATGTTTTACCGGAAGAAGAAGCTAAAAGGAAGTATCAACCTGTAACAACCGTCTATTTAGAGGAACATGTTGTTATGCCTGGACTAGTCAATGCTCACACTCACAGCCCACTGGTGCTGCTTCGGGGGCTAGCAGATGATTTGCCTTTTATGGTTTGGCTTAAGGATCGTATTTGGCCAGCCGAAAAGAGGTGGCTAGATGAGGCATTTTGTCGGGATGGAATGGAGTTGGCTTTAGCGGAAATGTTAAGTGGGGGCACAACTTGTTTTCAGGAACATTATTTTTTTCCGGATATACTCGCAGAAGTAACCACTAAGGCACAGGGAAGAGCATGCCTTGGCATGTTTATGCTTAATAGCAAAACAAACTGGGCTGGGAGGTTAGAAGAATATGTAGATAAAGGATTACAATTTTATAAACAATATAAAAATGAGCCGTTAATTAAAATCAACCTAGCTCCTCATGCTCCGTATTCTCTTAAGGATAGAGAGTTAATCAAAATAAAAGAAATTACTAAAGAGTTGGGTATATCTATTCATATGCATGTTCATGAAAGCAGCGCTGAAATTATTGAATCTATGCAAGTTTTTAGGAAGAGACCATTGCTGCGATTGCATGATTTAGGAATGTTTGAGGTTCCATTTCAGTGTGTTCATATGGTGCAGTTAAACGATAAGGACATAGAATTAATGCAAGCTAATCCTAAAATTGGGGTAATTCATTGTCCTGAATCAAACTTAAAATTAGCAAATGGGATATGCCCTGTGCAAAAATTATTAAAACAGGACATAAGTGTTTCTATTGGTACTGATAGTGCCGTCAGTAATAATGATTTGGATATGTTTTCCGAAATGAGGACTGCTGCTATGTTGGCCAAAGGAAGCACGAATGATCCAACAGCTGTTCCAGCAGCTATGGCTTTAAGAATGGCAACGCTTAATGGCGCGCGAGCTATAGGGCTAGAACAAGAGATTGGCAGTATTGAAATTGGTAAATCAGCGGATCTTATTGCTGTTGACTTGTCAGCGTTTAATACCCAGCCAGTCTATAATCCGATTTCACAAATTGTTTACGCAGCGAGCGCAAGACAAGTGACCGATGTTTGGATAGCGGGACGTAGAATTATGGAAAAAGGGGAGCTGAAAACCTTGGATAAAGAAAAGATTTTAGTTAAGGCAAAAAAATGGCAAGAAAAAATCCAATCCAGGGAAGGGAATATCTCTAAAAGTTCGGGTATTATATGATGATTAAGTAGTTGCGGGTCTTTAGCCAGCTCTAAAATATGAGTTAAATCATATATGTATGCAATAATGAAAACACAAGCTAAAGACTTGTGACTACGTTGTTTTTGTGATTTGTACATGGTTTTTGAAAAGCTCCTATTTCAGTCTAAAACTGGGTGATTTATATAGCAATTCAATTTGTATATTCTCTGCGAACCAAGGGGGGGAATTCAAATTAGGCAATTAGTCATCTTTATTATCCACAATTGCACTAAAACTTTTCTACACACCGAAAATTGGCAAGAATATCAGGTATAAAAGGATTAACCAGCTTATCTGCCACCAGTTGATATTTTATGGAATAACCATCTAAATCAAAAGACAGAGTATAGCGACGAGGGTCTCCTGTGCTTTGTAGACTTGATTTATCAAGTAATTTAAACCATGCCCATGAACCTCCGAAAGTGGCTTGCGTGTTTTTCCCTTCCTTATCAACAAATTCAAGTGCCACGTTCTCTGCTTTTGGACCAGGCCAGGTGATCCAGCGCGAACCCATCTTGCTTGGCATCGCGAAAACGGTTTGTCCCTCTATCATTAAAGTGAAACTTTTGACTTCTGGGGCTATTTCTAGTGGGGTTAAAGAAAAATGACTAATTGGGTGTTTGATATCATTTGGATAAAACATTTTGCGGATTAAGGAAGCACGCATAAACATTTCTAAAGTTTCCTGGCTGATATCTAACTTATTATTTGCTATTTTTTTCCATACCCAATACGGCTTGCTTGTATCGACAAAAGGCTGTAAATAGGAAACAAAAAAAGAGTCCATAACACCGTTAGAGCCAAAGAATTTGGTAAAATTTTCAAAGCTCACGTCAGATGTGGAGTCTTTACTTAACGGATAACGATTTTGTAAGGTGGTTATATATTTTGGTGTTACAGTCTTTGTCCATGTCAAATTAAGGTAGTCTTTGCTTTCTTGTAACAGGATTTCCCAACTGTTATTTGCCAAAGTTACTAGCCAGGTACGCAATGGCTCTGGTTGCTTTTCGGCAAAGGAACGCAATGCCTCTATTTCATTAGGCAATTTATTTTGTTCCATAGCTTCTTTTGTTGCACCCCATGATTTTTGAGAGTGATCAAGGCTATTGGTCAGGGGAGTTAAATAGTTGATTAAGTTGATAAGGATTTGCTGTAGTTTTTGCTCATCAATTGCTTGCCAATTTTTAAACGGAGCGGTTACTAAATCGTTAAATTGGGCGTCGTTTCTAGGGCTGATGGTGTTAGCCTTTACTAAATGTAATAGCCCTAAAAGAGGAGAAGATTGTTTCGTAAGACATTGCAAATCGTTAACGGTTTGTTTTAAGTCTTTAAATTCTGTAATCTTTACTTTATTGAGGGCATCGTTCCACGCGACCACATAGCGTGTTAAATAAATACTTCTGATTTTTCTGTTTAATTGTTTTGTATCAGCAAGTAAAGAATTTTGTTGTTCCCCTTGTTGATCTAAACCGAGAACCCAATCATGGGTAATAGTATTAGAAGCTGTGGAGGATAGATGGTTGTATGTTTCTGCAACAGATGGCTCGGTATATAATTTTGCAATACTGAATTCTTGAGATAAAAATGAGGCAATAGAGCTACTTTCTGTGGAAATATGTTGTTTAAGAAGAGGGCTTTGGTCGGCAAATAGAGCAAAAATTAATTGGTCTAATGCGACATTAGTCAGTGCGGCACGAGCTACGTTAATTACCCTCTCGTCAGTATCAATATTTAAATTATTCTGCAAAACGGCGGGTAAAAATAAATTTTGTTGTAGGAGTAGGTCTTTGTTATTGGAGTAGGTTTTTTCCCAATAACTATCAAACCACTTTTGTAGATACGTAATATCTCGTCTATCCTGATTCCCCAGCATTAAATAGGCTTTTAAAGCGTTGTAAAAGTCCAATGGCTTTTGATTTTCTATAGGCGCATTTAAGCTTGCCTCTAAAATTGCTTTTAATTGGGGAATAAAAACCGATCTTAACAAACTATGATAAGCTTTTGTTATAGAAGATATTAAGTTATTAAGATTCGGACTGGTTGAGAATTGCCACCAGGTATTATGGAAATCTTTGGTAGTCTTTTGCAACAATAGATAAGTTTGATTTAATTTTGTATTGGAATCCCCTTCCGTCAATATTGAAGCATATTGCTGGGTAACATTACGTAAATTGGTCAAAGAGTTTAGACTGGATAAATAACTTCCATACAGAGTAAAACCACCGATAATAATTACGCTTAATGGTAACAGTGTGCGCAAAAGAGAAAGGTAATGTGGCGTTGGTGATGAGACGTTTTTTTTGCCTTTATTCCCTTCATTTTTATTAATAATATGCTGAAATAATTGACCGACAAAGTAAGGTTGTTGTCCTCTTAAATAGGCGTTATTGCGCGTAATGTTTTTTCCTTCTTGGTTAGGGGTTTCCATAAAGGGCAAAGGCAAACAATCAATTGCTAAGCCATGTTGTACAGCGCTTGTAAAATAAATTCCTTGCAAACGGGTTTGAGCATTATGTGGGATTTCGTTAACAATCTCTTCAATAACCTCTTTAAGTCTTTCTATTTGGAGTGGAAAATCCTGGATTGTGCCGCGTTTTTCCAAGCTGGTTTCTTGTTGCAAACGTCCGAATACTCTTGTTTGCAGTTTTTGCATGAAAAGATCAAATTTATCTGCAAATACTTGAATGGGGCGTGTCGCGCCAATAAGATCCTGTAGACCGATGCCAAAAGCTTGTTGTCGCTCGGTTCCTCCCGTTAGATCAGCAAAAAAATCGCTAAATCCAGCAATTAAATCCACTTTAGTTAAGATAAGGAACATGGGTAATTCATGAACGTAGCGGGCAATTTCATAAATTCTTTGTTTGATATTGATCAAAATCTGTTGGGCTTTCTGTGGATCTCGCGCAAGATCTGCTAGATCAATAGCAATTATGAGACCGGATAAAGGGCAGCGGTTTTTATAGCTGTCAATTAACTTAATCAAACCACGCCAAGCCAGGTTGATGCTTGGGTTATTTGGATTTGCAGTTGTGTAATGACCTGCGGTATCAACCCAAATTGCTTTATCGGAAAACCAAAAGTGGCAATATCTTGTTGAACTTGGGTTGGATATGTTTTGTCTGTGAGCATCGATTAAATTTAAACCAGATTGCGTTAGCAGAGTCGATTTGCCAGCTTCGCTAGCGCCGATAACCAAATAAAGTGGTGTTTTTGAGGAAGAGGGCAAAAAAGTTTGCGGGTGCTGTTGTTTTAGAAAAAGGCAGGCACTTTCTATATTTTCCTGAAAGATACGCAATTCCTCTATAGCATATTCTAATTCTGCTGGAGGTAAGGTAACCGAAGGTCTGGTAGAAAAACAGGTTTTTATAAAATTTTTCATGTTCTTTTAAATTTATTGATTTGTATAGTAATTTACTTTGTGTGCCTACTATCCCATTGCAAGTGTTTTGCAGGAGATTTTATTTTAAATGAAGGACTCGAGGAATGAAAGCTTTAGGTGGTATCCGAATTGAATTACATTAAATCTTCCCGAAGCTAAGAAAAAGCAGTGATGGCAAACGCCATCTTACTGATGTTTAAACTTTTTTACGGTATTGGGGGCGTTTTTTTCTCTGGGTAGTTATTTTTTGGCAAACAGCGATACATTTTCCGCTTACTAGTAATTGCTGGTTATATAAAAAAAGTTTGCTATAATGATTTGCTTTTTAAAATCTCTTCTTTTCGTTGAAAATCTTTTATGAAAAAAAAAACCTCATTACATACTATTCTTTTTGTGGTTTTATTGACTACTTTCGCTGTATTTGTCTACTATAATGGCAGAATTACTTTTCCAAATTACACGCTCAAAAAAGAGCCACAGGAGCCTGTAAAAAAAGCATATAAACCAAGTACTGCTGTATCTGCTGAAATAACTCACTCAGCCGGTCTCGTATCAGAGCAAAAAAAAACAACTGAAACCGCAACATCCATCCTACAAATTCCCCCTAAAAAACCAGAAAAAACTCAAGCTGAAAAAGCGCATGAATGGCTAGTCGCAATGGAAAAATGTCATGGTATTCATAAAATTAAAACCAATGAGAAAGTAGTTGCCTTAACTTTTGACGACGGTCCAAACGGAAAATATACCCAGGAAATATTAGAAATACTTAAACAGCATCACATCAGGGGAACCTTTTTCCTTATCGGCAAAAATGCTCTGCAATATCCCAAATTAGTTCAGGAGCTCTTTGCCGAACAAAATGTATTAGGCAATCACACATATTCACATAACCGTTTTTCAAAACTGTCAGTTTCTGAAGCTACTGAAGAATTACAAAAAGACAGCTCTATTATTTATGAGCTGACTGGAGTTGTCCCGGCACTCTTTCGTCCACCATATGGAATATGTTCCGATGATTCAAGGGACGTCACCAAGAAACTTGCATACAAAACTATTCTTTGGAACGATATAACAGACGACTATGATATAAACAAAACCACCGCTGAAGGAATTGCTTCCGATATACTTAAACTTGTTCATCCCGGCGGTATTCTTGCCCTGCATGATGGAGGAGGAGACCGCTCAAAAAGTGTCGCGGCCTTAAAAATAATTATCAGTACTTTGGAAAAGGAAGGATATAAGTTCCTAACTGTACCTGAATTACTTGATGTTAGCCCGTATCAAATAGTAGTAATGGATAACTATGTTAGTTGGGGACATCAGACAATTAAAAAACATGAAAATCCATCCGACGCCCGCCCAATCAACACCATTATCATACATTCAGCTTATTCTCACCTCGATAATGATAAATATGATCTAGATGCTCTTTTAAAAGAACATGCTGTTAATAATTTTGCCCCACATTATATTATCGAAAGAGATGGAATTATTCATCGTCTTGTCCCGGACTCAACAATTGCTTATCACGCTGGCAAAAGTAAAATGCCCGATGGGAGAACAAATATTAACGATTTTTCTATAGGTATAGAATTGCTTAATGCGGAAACAGATTCCCCAACCACAGCACAATATAGAGCTTTAAACCATCTGGTTTCCTTCCTCAAATCAGTCTATCCAATAGAACATATTTTAGGAAACAATCAAGTTAGCGGGGAAAACAAATTAGACCCATGGAACTTTGAATGGAGTAATTTAACTTTGTAAATATTTGTGGCGGAACCACATTAATTATCAATTTTTCTGCGTACCGCCTCAAACAAACAAATACCTGTCGCAACAGAAACGTTAAGACTGGTTACCGTCCCGCGCAAAGGAATAGAGATCAAAAAATCGCACTTTTCCCGTGTCAGCCTTCTTAAGCCGAATCCTTCCGCCCCCAAGACAATGCCAAGAGATCCACAAAGATCCACCTGATAAATGGTTTTTTTCGCTTCTGCATCAGCGCCAAACAACCAAATACCACGCTTTTTTAACATATCTAAAGTACGTGCCAAATTAGTCACTGCAAAAAAAGGTGTTGTCTCTGCAGCACCACAGGCGACTTTACGCACCGCCGGTGTAATTCCTACAGCTTTGTCTTTTGGCACAATAACCGCATGGACACCAGCTGCATTGGCTGTGCGTAAACAAGCCCCAAGGTTATGGGGGTCTTGTACAGAATCAAGAATTAATAAAAAAGGCGAGTCTTCTAAATTATCCAAAAGAATCTCTAATTCACTTTCATCGTATACTCCTGCACTTTTAGCTTGAGCAATAATCCCCTGATGGTTGGTATCAGAAAGCAAAACATCTAAATCTCGCTGTGAAGACGAAATAACACTGATTTTATGCTCATGCGCAATTTGCAAAATTGTTCGCAGATTGGGTTCGCTTTTTTGCCGCGCTAAATAAATAGTGGTTATTTTTGCAGGATTAATCTGCAATAAAGCTTTGATAGCGTGTATTCCGTAAATATATTCGGATTGGTTTTTGTTCATTGAAAATCCTTAAGTTAGGTTGCCAGCTCAAAATCAATCTTCCGATCATCCAAATTAACGCGCGCAACCGTTATGCGAATTGCATCTCCTATGCGGTAGCTAATACCAGAGCGACGACCGTCTAAGCGATGATGGATTGGATCGAATTTGTAATAATCGTTTTTCAAAGATGTAATATGTAATAGTCCTTCAACATAAACTCCTTTTAATTCAACAAATACGCCAAAACTCATCACTCCTGAAATAATACCGTCATAGGTTTTCCCAACATGACTTAACATGTACTCACACTTCAACCAATCAATTGCATCACGCGTAGCATCATCTGCCCGCCTTTCAGTCATGGAACAATGTGCCCCAAAATTCTGTACCATCTCTCGATCATAAGGATAAATAGCCAGTGTGGGTCTATACAAAGACTGTCGAATAGCGCGATGAATCAGCAAATCAGGATAGCGTCGAATGGGTGAGGTGAAATGAGTATAAGCCTGATATGCCAATCCAAAATGACCAATATTTTCCTGGGTATAGATCGCTTGTTGTAACGAGCGCAACAAAATCATATGCAACATCCGCTCATCTTTGCGTCCTGCAATCTTGGTAATCAAGTCAGCATAATCGGTGGGTTTTGGCTCATCACCACCCTTTAATTGCAAACCCAAACCACTTAGCACGTGTCGTAAATTATCCAATTTTTCCGCATCTGGTCCAGCATGTACGCGATACAAAACCGGCAGATCACTTTTAGCTAAAAACTTTGATGTACAAACATTGGCAGCAAGCATACATTCTTCAATAATTTCGTGAGCATAATTACGTGTAAAAGGGACTATTTGCTTGATTTTGCGTCCTTTGCCGTAAATAATACGCGTTTCTGGCATATCAAAATTCAAAGCCCCACGTTTTTGACGTTGTTGCTTAAGCGCCAAATAAACATTATGCAATTCACGCAAATGCGGCAATAAAGCAGGTTGTTGCTTGCTTTTACCTTCCAACATGTCATAAACTTGGTTGTAAGTTAAACGCGCATGCGAAACAATAACCGCTTCATAAAATTTATGCCTTTTTAACTGACCATTCGCGCTAACAACCATCTCACAAACCATACATAAACGATCGACATTGGGTCGCAAAGAACAAAGTTCGTTAGATAAAATTTCAGGTAACATTGGAATAACCGCACCGGGAAAATAAACTGAATTACCACGCGACAGTGCTTCTTTATCCAATGCAGTATTTGACCTAACATAGTGGCTCACATCAGCAATAGCCACATAAAGGCGCCAATCAACACCTTTAGCAACTTTCTCGCAATAAACCGCATCATCAAAATCTTTAGCATCTTCGCCATCGATAGTCACAAAGGGCAATTTCTGTAATGCCGGTCGACCTTTTTTATCTTCTTCTAAAACTGTTTTAGGAAAATTTTGCATTTCCTGTAAAACTTCGTCTGACCAAATATGTGGTAAACAATGAGCACGAATCGCTATTTCTACTTCCATTCCCGGCGCCATATCTTCGCCAAGTATTTCTTTAATTTCACCAATTCCCTGACGTCGATCTTTGGGATAAGAAATAATATCGGCAACAACAATTTGTCCTGGTCTAGCACTTCCCTCTTTACCAGATGGAATTACAATATCCTGAATAATGTTTTTATTAAGCGAAGAAACAAAGGCAACGCCATCTTCAATCCAGTAGCGTCCAACGAATTGAACTGTTCCACGTTCCAAAATTGCAACTATATTTCCTTCCTTACGACCGCGTTTATCTTCTGTTGTAATACTAACTAAAACCTTATCGCCATGGAAAACAGAACGCAATTGTTTTGGCGGTAAAAAAATATGATCGCCCCCATCTTCCGGGATCAAAAAACCATAACCTTCTTTGTGCACCGAAACACGCCCACGCACCAAAGCTAATTGCGTAACCAAAGCATAACTGCCGCGACGATTGGCTATTAGTTGTCCGTCACGCAACATTGCTCTTAATCTGCGATATAGCGCTTCTTTGGCTTCCTCTGATTTTAAATCAAAAACTCGTAAAAAATGTCCATAACTAGCAGGACGCCCAAGCTCATCCAAGTGTTGCATAATAAATTCACGACTTGGAATTGGATGTTCATATTTTTCCGCTTCTCGGTTGCGAAAAGGGTCTTTGGAAATATCGATAATTGTGTGAGTCAAGGTAGGTACCTATAAAATAAAATTATAAAGGGGAAAATACACCCTTCTTCAAAAGACATTATATCCTAAATATCAAGCAGTTAACAACTTAACCATAGCTTAAGCAGTAGTTTCTCGGGAAATTCTGGTGATTTTCAGAATTTTGCTTTCAACACATTGATAAATAAAGCAATTATTTTCACATATCCTTGATTGAACCGAGATTCTTGAAAAATCACCTTAACCCAACAATTCTTTCAAAAGGGAAGTATTTGAATTATATTTCTCGGTTCTGTCGCAAACTCACATTACGCTTATTAAAATGGCTCCAATAGTTGACCGATAAGAGGAGCAAAGTTTATGATTAGC
>MGXG01000039.1 GCA_001801285.1 Gammaproteobacteria bacterium GWE2_37_16 | reverse complement strand
ACTTGTAGAGCAGCGTTAAGACCAGCGATTAAACCTTGTGCAGCAGCTTCTTCATAACCAGTTGTACCATTAATTTGACCAGCAAAAAAAAGTCCGGTAATAGCTTTGGTTTCTAAAGTTGGTTTTAAATCGCGCGGATCAAAAAAATCATATTCAATCGCATAACCCGGACGGATCAGCTTGGCATTTTCCAATCCGGCAATACTTTGCACTAATTCGATTTGAGCATTAAAAGGTAAGCTGGTTGAAATGCCGTTCGGATAAATTTCGTCAGTATTTAATCCTTCCGGTTCTAAAAATATTTGGTGCGAAGTTCTATCGGCAAAACGCATGATTTTGTCTTCAATGGAAGGGCAATAACGCGGTCCAGTACCTTCGATAATACCAGTGTACATAGGTGATTGACCTATGTTTTGCCGAATAATTTCATGGGTGTGCTCGTTAGTGTGGGCGATATAACAAGGAGCTTGCCTTGGATGTTGTTCAATGCTGCCCATAAAAGAAAAAACTGGAGTTGGTGTATCGCCTTTTTGTTCGATGAGTTTACTGTAATCAATACTGTTACCAGCGATGCGTGGTGGTGTGCCGGTTTTAAGTCTTCCAGTTCTCAACCCTGTTGCTTGTAAAAATTGTGCCAAAGCGATGGAAGCCGGGTCGCCCATACGTCCGCCTGGGAAACTTTTTAGACCGACATGAATCTTGCCATTCAAAAATGTTCCGACCGTCATAACCACGCAAGGAGCAGAAAAAGTCAGATCAAGGTTGGTGATTATACCGCCAACACGATTGTTTTTTATCTTCAAACGATCGACTGTTTGTTGCAAAATAAATAAATTGGATTGTTGTTCCAGTGCTTGGCGTATGGCTTGTTTGTACAATGTGCGATCAGCTTGGGCACGAGTGGCGCGTACAGCTGGACCTTTACTGGCGTTTAAAATGCGAAACTGAATCCCTGATTGATCGGCTGCCTGAGCCATTATGCCGCCAAGAGCATCGATTTCTTTAACAAGATGTCCCTTGCCAATACCCCCGATAGAGGGGTTGCAAGACATTTGCCCGATGGTATCGAGGTTGTGTGTTAGTAGTAAAGTTTTTGCGCCACATCTTGCAGACGCCAAAGCGGCTTCAACGCCTGCATGTCCTGCGCCAATAATGATAACGTCGAATTTGTTGTTTAGATGTTTCAAAGTTGAATATGATTTTTATGTTGCAAAGATCAAAGGATAGGGGACCCATTGCCCCGCCCAACTCATTGTAAACACAGATTTAGCTAAGTGTAAATACCGTATTTTTGTGGTTAGTAGTACGGTATTGCAAGATTTGATTTTGGGCTCTATACTGAAGCTCGGTGGGAGCGTGGGCTTCCATTTTTTGTGGGTGACAAGTGAGTGAGTTTTTGAAAAAATTATTGAATAATTCAAAAAACCTTGGAACAACCTAGCCGCGAGCTTCGTTTGTGATATATGTGCAATAATTGTAAGTTACGTAGACTAAAGTCTGCGGCTACAATCTCCAGTTGCGGCTACGAAATCATTATTAATACGAATTATTCGACAAAACCTTTTATTAATCCAAATTTTACAATTATATTTAATTTCGTTTATGGCGAAATTTTGCGAGGCAAATTCATGAATAATGCAACAGTGCAACACCGTCCTTTGATTTTGATGATTCTTGATGGTTGGGGACATTCAGAAGAACAAAAAGATAATGTAATTGCTATGGCTAAGACGCCGAATTTCGACCAGCTTTGGCAGCATTATCCACACGCTTTGCTTTCCGCATCAGGTTTGGATGTTGGTTTACCGCCGGGGCAGATGGGTAATTCTGAGGTTGGGCATTTACATATCGGAGCTGGGCGCTCGGTGTTACAGGATTTAACTAAAATTGATTTAGTGATTCAGACAGGAGAGTTTTTTAAAAATCCGGTTTTAATGCAAACTGTTGACGAAACCATACAGGCCCAAGGAGCGGTGCATATTTTTGGTTTGCTTTCAAAAGGTGGAGTGCATAGCCGCGATGTGCATTTGGAAGCTATGGTTGAGTTGGCGGTGAAACGTGGTTGTAAGAAGGTCTATGTACATGCTTTTCTTGATGGTCGCGATACACCACCGAAATCGGCGTTGGTATCAATACAATCGATGGAAAGTAAATTACAGCTTTTGGGAACAGGGAAAATTGCTTCAATTTGTGGGCGTTACTATGCTATGGATCGTGATAAACGTTGGGATCGTGTGCAGGTTGCTTATGATATGTTAACGCAGGGGAAGGCGGAATTTTTCGCGAAAAATGCAGAAGAGGCGTTGGCAATAGCTTATGCGCGCAGTGAAAATGATGAATTTGTCAAACCAACTTGTATTAAGCAAGAAGATGAAACACCAATTACTATCAAAGATGGAGACAGTGTTATCTTTATGAATTTCCGCGCTGATCGTGGTCGCGAATTGAGCTATGCTTTTACCGACCCGCAATTTAGCGGTTTTGTGCGCCAAGCACAGCCAAAATTGACAGCTTATGTAACTTTAACTGAATATGCTGGTGATCTGAAAGTTCGTGTTGCTTATCCGCCCCAAGATTTAACTAATGTTTTTGGTGAAGTATTGGAGAAGAATCATTTGCGTCAATTACGTATCGCCGAAACAGAAAAATACGCACATGTGACTTATTTCCTGAATGGCGGTCGTGAAGAACCGTTTGTAGGTGAAGATCGTATTTTAATTCCATCACCAAAAGTTGCTACCTATGATTTGCAACCAGAAATGAATGCTGGCGAAGTGACAAAGCGCTTATTGGAAGTCATTCGTGCAGGGACTTATGATGTGATTATTTGTAATTACGCTAACCCTGATATGGTGGGGCATACGGGAAATATTCCAGCGGCAATTGAGGCAGTTGAATTTGTGGATGATTGTTTGGGGCAGGTTGCGGCAACATTGCGTGAAGTTGGTGGAGAAATGGTTGTGATTGCTGATCACGGCAATGCGGAAAAAATGGTTGATGAAGATACGCAGCAAGCACATACAGCTCATACTATCAACCCAGTGCCATTTATTTATGTGGGCAGAAAAGCGGAAATGACAAAAAAGTTAGGTAAGTTGATCGATTTGGCGCCAACTATGCTGAGTTTAATTGGAATTGATGTGCCGAAGGAGATGACTGGGGAATGTTTATTGAATTTAAATGAAGGAATGACAAAATCGGCATGAAGCCAGATTTTGAAAGGCTGAAAGCCGACCCCGTAGGGGGCGAATTGGGAATAAACAAAACAAAGTTTTGTTCCAATGAGCGCCAAAAACAAGGAGTATTTGGCTGGCTTTTTATGTGAAACAGGAGAGTGAAACATAAAAAGGAAACAGGATGTTTCGAGTAACGAACGAATTGTTGAAATTTTGAATAATTTTCCGGGAAATTGCGGGTAAATTTCATTCCCGCCCACCCACCCAAAATAATGAATTAAATTTGATTATGCAATACCGTAAAATGTACGGTATTGTGTATTTTTGTGGAATATTTTAAGCTGGGTGGGAGGGCGGAATGTTTTTTATTTTAACGTTTTTTAGTAATATCTCAAAAAGTTAGGGCATTATAATTATGTTTACGTAGCCGCAGGTCTTTAGCCTGCGTCAAATCATGTAGATGCGCGATATCTAATACGCAAGTTAAAACTTGCGGCTACGTTATGTTTGTGATTCGCCTGTGGTTTTTGAGAAGTTACGTTTTTTATTTTTAACATATTGAATTATATGGCAATTTTATTTACATATCTTTAATGGTATTGTGCAGCGATTCATGAATGTAAAATACAGCATTAAAAATTTAAAATTTCCAATATTATTGTTGCTTGGTATATTGAGCAGCAGTCAAGCCTTTGCTATTTCGCCATTTACGCAGCTAAAACAACTGATTGGTAAAATCCATATTTTGCAATCCAATCTTACGCAAACTCAAAAACAGCAAGTAGCTGTGCAGCAACAGTTGCAACAGTCAGAGGTTGCGATTGGTAGTGTTGCACTTGCCGCCAAGCAAACCAATAAAAAACTAACCGAACAACAGATGGTTTTACAAAAATTGAATTTGCAGAAAGTAGGTTACCAAAAGCAGTTACAGGAACAAAAGCAACACGCTTTCCATGAGGTGCGTGCTGCCTATATGCTTGATCATGACGGTTATTTTAAAATGCTTTTTAATCAAGAAAACCCTAACGATGTAGATCGTTTAAGTGTTTATTTTCGATATTTATTGGCGGCGCGTGCTGAGTCCATTCACGCGGTGGTTGTTACTTTGCAAAAACTGCAACAAAACAATGATGCGATTCAGAAGCAGACACATATTTTAAAGGGATTATATTTACATCAGGAAACGGAAAAGCAGCAGTTAGAAAGGAAACGGCAGGAACGTAATTTGGCTTTACATTCAATTAAATCCAGCTTGCAGGATCAGAATGCAAAAATGCAACACTTACTTGCCGATAAAGCTGCTTTGGAGCAAGTTATTGTGCGTATTACAGAAGAAATCAAAGCGCGTGAGCGTGCGCAGGCTTTGGAGCGCGCTCGTAAACATTTGCCTGTAGCTTCTTTGCCACTGGGAGGAAAGTTTTTAGGTAACTTACGTGGCAAATTATTATCTCCAACCAGCGGTAAAATAGAAAATGCAGGTGGTGGTGAGGCGCGATTGGGTGGTGTTATTGTTGCGGCAGGAGAAGGGCAGGAAGTGCATGCGATTGCCGCCGGACGAGTTGTTTTTGCTGAATGGTTGCGTGGTTATGGTTTGATGTTGATTATTGATCATGGGCGTGGTTATATGAGTTTGTACGGGCGTAATCATAGTTTATACAAAAAAACTAATGATACAGTTGCAGCCGGTGAAGTAATTGCTACTGTTGGAAATAGTGGTGGATATGAAAAAAGTGGGCTTTATTTTGCGATGCGTTATAATGGCAAGCCAATTGATCCAACGGTGTGGTGTAAATTTTAGGTTGTAAATGTCGTACTGTAAGCCGCTTGCGGCTCCGTTGTTTTTGAGATTTCCCCGATGTTTTTTGGAATCAGCAAAAATAACAGATTGATTTTAAAGGCAATTATCTTTACATAAATGTATTGTGAATCTATTTATGAATACAAAAACAAAAATTCAAAATTCAAAATTTCCTGTGGTTTTTTGTTCGTTATTTTTAACGGCGTTTTTTTATTATCAGAATTGTTTTGCGATTTTGAATTTGCCGCCACCGCCAAATATAACCGATCCATCCAAAGTTATATCTGAGCCT
Organism: Gammaproteobacteria bacterium GWE2_37_16; assembly: GCA_001801285.1. GTDB lineage: Bacteria > Pseudomonadota > Gammaproteobacteria > UBA9339 > UBA9339 > GWE2-37-16. The sequence goes on along the minus strand of MGXG01000039.1, from coordinate 9,671 downwards.
GATATGAAGCGTTTAGCGTTGGTTATTGCATATGTTAAACAATATTATGTCAAAAAGACTGAAGAAAAAGTGTTAATTGATAACGCTGTTGCCGGTATGATTGCTAAATTAGATCCTCATTCTGAATATTTGGATGAAACCGATATGAGGGATCTGGAAATGGTTACCGAAGGACAGTTTGGTGGAGTTGGTATTGAGCTTATTCCTGATCAGGGCGCTATTCGTGTTGTTACCCCACTTGATGATACACCAGCTGCCAAGGCAGGTATTAAAGCTGGAGATCTTATCATTCAAATCAATGATAAATTTGTTAAAGATATGACATTGCGTGATGCGCTAAATATGATGCGTGGTCCAAAGGGTAGTAAACTGACTTTGATGATAGCGCGTAAAAACAATGTTAAGCCGTTAACTTTTAAACTTACTCGCGATATTGTTAAAGTCAAAACAGTTAAAGGAAAATTGCTGGAATCAGGTTACGGTTATGTGCGGATAGCGATTTTCCAAGATCCAACGGCAAGAGATGTTGCCAAAGCTATTGCCCAGTTAAAGAAAAAAGGTCCACTAAAGGGTTTGATATTGGATTTACGTAATAATCCAGGTGGTTTATTGGATTCGGCAGTACAAATTTCTGATGATTTTCTCGATGCGGATAAATTAAAAGATAACAAGTTGATCGTTTATACGCAAGGGCAATTCGAGGGAGCGCATATCGTCGCTAACGCTACACCTGGAGAAACTATAAGCGGCGTGCCGATGGTGGTACTGATTAATGAGGGTTCGGCATCGGCAGCTGAAATTGTCGCGGGAGCTTTGCAGGATCATAGGCGTGCTGTTATCGTTGGTACACGTAGCTTTGGCAAGGGATCGGTGCAAACATTGTTGCCGCTCGATGATAAAACAGGTATTAAATTGACAACAGCCCTGTATTACACGCCGTCTGGTCGTTCGATTCAGGCGAAAGGTATTGAGCCAGATGTTGTTGTGAAGGATTTACAGTTATCAAAAGACAAAAATGAAGCTGGATTGCGTATTGATGAATCTAAATTGTTAGATCATCTCGATAATGCAGATGTTAACAAGGATAATGACAGTGATTTCGATGAAAATGATGAGGATCAAAAGCTTGATGCAGATCGTCAGACCGAAAAATCTATGAATTTAGCGCGTGGTGATTACCAATTGTATGAAGCGTTAAATATTTTAAAAGGATTGAGTTCGTTTCCCAAGTAGGAGTTTAGTTGCACCTTCTTTCCCCCGTAGCTGCAAGCTTTAGCTTGCGTCCTAACTGCGCAGGCTAAAGTTTGTGGCTACGGTTTTGAGGGGTTGGTAAAATTCATAATAAAGATCGATGCTTCAAAAGACTCCCTATCTTAATTTTTCCATTGCTCTTTCTCCAGCAGGTCATCTTCACCTTGTAACGGATAATAACGTTCAGGTAACGTTGGACGAATCTAGCGTACAAGAAATCCAGAAACGCTGGCAAAATGGCTATGCGTCAGGGTTATTGCATTTAGGTTTGATAACCTTGTCAACCGCTTTGCCGCCAAGCTTTATGTTCTGGCGACAATTTGCCCAAAAATTTATTACAGAAGTTTGTAAGTATCCAGATTTTTTAGTAACGCCGACTAAAACTGTTCCTGTCCCCGATGAAGAAGAACTGAACATTATTCTCAATCAAGCTCCATTTATGCAAGGTGGTGAATATTTGAATTTGGAAGTTTTGTATTCGTTGTGGACAGATTTAAATTTGGTTTTACGGCAGGAATTATCTAATTTTAATAATAACTTACAGCAATATTTTGAAGCTTATCATGCACATTGGAATTTGGTGGGACGTGTATGTTTTCATTTGGCGGAAAATAAAGAAAACCAGGAAATGCCATTTGCTTTTTTGGCAACTTATACCACTCGCCTGACAAATAATGCACAAGTTCAGCATTTACCGTTGGGTAAAGCTTTGCAAGAATATGCAGGAGATAAAAATAAAGCTTTGCTTTTAGCGTTGCTTTTGCCAGTACAAAAAGCTTGTGAGGCAAGTCCTTTTATAAAAGACTTAGTCAGTTCTGGTCGTATTTTCAAACCATTAGCCTGGAAACCTCAGGAGGCTTATCGCTTTTTAAAAGAAATACATTTATTTGAATCTGCCGGTATTGTGGTGCGAGTGCCAAATTGGTGGAATGCCAAAAAACCTAGTCGCCCCAAAGTGGAAATTAAAATTGGTAAAAATCCGGCGCATAACGTCGGTGCTGATGCTTTATTGGATTTTGATGTGCAATTGGCGTTAGCGGATGGTCAAACTTTAAGTACCGAAGAATGGCAGGAAATACTCGTTGCAGCTGATAATTTAATCAAAATCAAAGGGCAGTGGGTTGAGGTTGATAAGGAAAAACTTGCGGCGGTTTTGCAGCATTGGCAAACGGTGCAACATGATGTGGCGGCTGGTGATTTATCTTTTGCCGAAGGTATGCGCTTGTTGGCTGGTTTTAGTAAAACAGGGGTTAGTGAAGAAGAAAATCTAGCAGTAGCGGAATGGTCTTCGATAACTGCTATTGGGGAACTTAAGCAAATATTGGCTTCCATGCGTCATCCAAAAGTTGATGGGAATAGTGATGAATTATTGGCTATTTTACAAAAACATTTGCATGCTAAATTGCGCCCGTATCAAATCGCTGGCGTGCAGTGGTTGTTGTTGTTGTATAATTTAAAATTAGGCGGTTGTTTGGCAGATGACATGGGTTTGGGTAAAACTATCCAGGTTTTGGCGTTGTTATTGATTATTAAAAAACAACAAAAAAAAGATTTTTCACCACATCTTATTGTTGTTCCAGCTTCATTGTTAGGGAATTGGCAAGCTGAAATTGCTCGTTTTGCACCAAGTTTAAAAATATTTATTGCACATCCTTCAGAGCACAGTGATGTAAAACAGATTAACAGTGAAGAGTTGGCAGATTTTGATATTGTGTTTACGACTTATACTTTTGTGCAACGCCTCGGCTGGTTGATAAAAATACCTTGGGGTTTGGTGATTTTAGATGAGGCGCAGGCGATTAAAAATCCTTCGGCAAAGCAAACTCGTGCCGTTAAAAACATTGCGAGTAAAACCCGAATTATTTTAACAGGAACGCCAATTGAAAATAATCTTGGTGATTTGTGGTCGCTGTTTGATTTTATTGCTCCAGGATTGCTTGGTGCACAAAAAACTTTTAGCGATTACGGGAAAAAATTGCAGCATAAAGTAGAAGCTAACTTTTTTGGTTCTTTGCGTACTTTGGTGAGCCCATATATTTTGCGGCGCTTAAAAAATGATAAAAGTATCATTAATGATTTGCCTGACAAAACTGAATTAAACGCTTATTGTACTCTGAGTAGACAGCAAATTAGTCTTTATCAGCAAGCAGTTATGCAATTGGCTAAACAGCTGGAAGTGATGGAGGGAATGGAAAGGCGAGGGTTGGTGCTTGCTTCGTTAATGCGTTTGAAACAAATTTGCAATCACCCGTGTCAGTGGCTTGGGCATGGTGATTATGTGGCAGAAGAAAGTGGCAAGTTTTTGCGTTTGCAAGAACTGTGTACTGCAATTGCCGCAAAGCAGGAAAAGGTACTAATATTTACGCAGTTTCGCGAAATTATTCCAGCTTTGTCGGTTTATTTAGCAACGATTTTTCAAAAAAACGGTTTGGTGTTGCACGGTGGCACTAAAATCAAGGAACGTGCTGAGTTGGTGCGATTATTTCAAGATGAAAAAGGACCACCGTTTTTTATTTTATCTTTAAAGGCGGGTGGTACGGGATTAAATTTAACCAACGCGGCACATGTGATTCATTTTGACCGTTGGTGGAACCCTGCGGTTGAAAATCAGGCGACAGACCGCGCCTATCGTATTGGACAAAAGAAAAATGTTTTAGTGCATAAATTTATTTGTTCGGGAACGATTGAGGAAAAAATCGATCTTTTGATTAATGACAAAAAGGCTTTGTCGCAAGAAATATTAAGTGGCGGTGGGGAAGTTTCTCTAACCGAAATGACTAACGAAGAATTGTTGCAGACGGTGAGCTTGGACTTGGATAAAATAATCAAGATTCCTTAGCCGCAGACTTTGTCTGTATTTGTAGCCGCAGGCTTTAGCCTGCGTTTAAAGATTGGTACAGATTTTGTTTTTAGGGAATTTATACGGCATGTTATCAAATTAAATAATGACTAATGATTAACAAATTTCAACATAAGAGGCATTAATACACCAAGAATAACAACGGCTCCAGTAATCATGCAGCCTAATCGTATGGTTAATTTATAAGTTATTTTATAACTCATTACTTCCAGATCATGTCTTATTAGCTCTATATCACGTTTGGTCGCTAGGCTGTTATCTACCCATTTGTTGATAGCGTCGTTTTGTTCACGCATGACCTCCGCTTGAACTTCAGCTTGTTGTTCGGTAAAGCCTGCTTTTTTTAATTTTTTTGCATATTGCAAAGTGTCGAATGTTAAAGTTGCGTGAGTCATAGTCATTTCCTAAAAAATTCAAATAATGTATGATTATAGCAGAAGATGTTAAAAAATACAAAAATGGCAAATAAGCGAATAACGTAGCCGCAGACCGTAGCCGCAGACTTTAGTCTGCGTAACATACAGTTATTGCACATAATATATTGCAGGCTAAAGCTTGTGGCTACGTGATTGTTTGTTTAATAAAAATTTCAAGGAGTCAATATTATGAGTTGGCGACAATGGCCAAGATATGTCTCAATTGCGGAACTCAAAGCGCGCGGTAAAAAAGCGGCGCTTAAATTGCAAAAGAGTGGTAAAAAGTTGCATCCAGTTAATGTGGAAGGGCGCATTATTGCCAATACTTTTTGGGGTAAAGCTTGGTGTAAAAATCTTGAATTTTACAGTGATTATGAAAACCGTCTACCGCGTGGGCGAACTTATTTACGTAATGGCTTTGTGGTTGATTTGAAAGTTGTTGCCGGAAAAATCGAGGCTTTGGTTTGGGGCTCGAGCATGTATAATGTGGAGATTGCAATTAAGCCTTTAACCAAGAAAAAATGGCGGGCGATCATTGCGGAATCTTCGGGAAAAATTGATTCATTATTGGAGCTATTACAAGGAAAGTTTTCCAAAAACATTATGGAAATTATTACCCATCATGAAAGTGGCTTATTTCCTCATCCTAAAGAAATTAAGCTATCCTGTTCTTGCCCTGATTCTGCCTACATGTGCAAACATGTAGCGGCCGTTTTGTATGGTGTTGGTGCAAGGTTGGATCTTGAGCCGGAAACTTTATTTATTTTGCGTCAGGTCGATTATACTCAGCTTATCGCCGCCGCTGGTTCTGTAGCTGATTTGGTGCTTGATGTGCAAAGCGAAACGGCGTTAGCCGATGCTGATTTATCTAGTTTGTTTGGAATAGATATTGAAGAAATGAAGCAGAAACCTGCGAAAACTAAGCGTAAAAATGCTCCGAAGGAAGTGAAAAATCGACTTATATTGTAATGATTTCGTAGTCGCAGACCGTAGCCGTAGACCGTAGCCGCAGACCGTAGCCGCAGACTTTAGTCTGCGTATCATACAGTTATTGCACATAATATATCGCAGGCTAAAGCCTGCGGCTACGTTTTCATGGTTTTTTCTGAATTATTCAACAACGCCATGCATACGGATATGTAAGTAAGATTACTATATAAATCAATGCATTGAAAACATAGTGCTTATTTATTAAGGTATTTATAAAGAAAAACCGATATCTTAATAGCTAAATAATAAAAACTAGTGTATAGTAAACAAGCACGTAACGTCATTTCTTTAAGTTTTCCTATCTGCATTTCGGATAGATTTTCAAAGACAATGATTTTATTTTTTATTAATTACTTTTCTGAGGATCTATCCAATGAATAAAATATATGTAGGTAACCTACCTTTTAAAACCACTGACCAAGAGTTGCAAGAAGTTTTTGCACAATTTGGTGAGTTAGATGAAATTGCTTTAATTAAAGACCGTTACTCGGGTGAGTTTAAAGGTTTTGGATTTATTACTTTTAAATCCCAAGAAGCAGCACAAAATTCATTAGCAATGGACGGCAAACCATTTGGTGGTCGCCCAATGAAAGTTAGCATGGCTCGTGAAAACGACCGTAAAGCTGGTGGCGGTGATCGTCGTCCAGGTGGCGGCGGTGATCGTCGTCCAGGTGGCAGAAGCAGTGGCGGCGGAAGAAGCGAACGTTGGTAATGAAATATATTAGCTGTCTTAATATTGATTTAAGATAATGCTGTTATACTAAACAATCCCCTTGGTGTTGTATGATATCAAGGGGATTTGTTTTTTCACACAAGCCAAAGCGGCTACCGCTTGTGGCTAAGAAAACAGTGGCTACTACAGTGTAGTGTAGCAATTAATTTTTAATTAAAAATTTTCATAAGTTTATGACATCAAATATTCGTAACATCGCTATTATCGCCCACGTTGATCACGGTAAAACAACTTTGGTTGATCAATTATTACGCCAATCAGGAATGCTAAAACAAAAGCAAGGGCAGACTAAGGAAACGCAAGATCGTCTCGTTATGGATTCTAATGAATTAGAACAAGAGCGTGGTATTACGATTTTGGCTAAAAATACTGCTGTGGATTGGAACGGCTATAGAATTAATATCGTTGATACGCCAGGTCATGCGGATTTTGGCGGTGAAGTTGAGCGCGTTTTATCGATGGTCGATTCGGTTTTATTATTGGTCGATGCTGTTGATGGTCCAATGCCACAAACACGATTTGTGACACAAAAAGCCTTTAATAGGGGCTTGAATCCTATTGTTGTTATCAATAAAGTCGATCGTCATGACGCCAGACCAAGCTGGGTTATCGATCGTGTGTTTGATCTTTTTGAGCAACTTGGAGCTACTGATAAACAACTCGATTTTCCAATTATTTATGCTTCAGCTTTGCGTGGTTTTGCTACCATGGATTTGGAAAAACCTTCCGAAGATATGAATGCTTTGTTTCAGTTAATTATTGATCAGGTGCCGCCGCCTGAAGTGGATCCGAATGGTTTGTTGCAGATGCAAATTACTTCTTTGGATTATTCAAGTTATGTAGGTACCATTGGTATTGGTAGAATTAAACGCGGCAAAATGAAGCGCAATATGCCAGTGACTATTATTGATAGCGAAGGGCAAGTCAGAAGCGGGCGTATTTTACAGATTTTGGGTTTCCTTGGGCTGCAACGCTACGAAATAGAAGAGGCTGGAGCTGGTGATATTGTTGCCATTACAGGTATAGAGAAAATAAAGATTTCCGATACAATTTGTGACCCAACTGCGGTTGAACCATTGCCGCCTTTGGCTGTTGATGAACCGACAGTACATATGACTTTTGAAGTCAATACTTCTCCTTTTGCTGGACGTGAAGGCAAATATTTAACCAGTCGCCAATTACGTGAACGTTTGCAGCGCGAACTTTTACATAATGTGGCATTGCGGGTCGAAGATACAGATACGCCAGAAAAATTTAAAGTTTCTGGTCGTGGCGAATTACATCTTGCTATTTTGATCGAAACCATGCGTCGTGAAGGCTATGAGTTAGCGGTTTCCAAACCACAAGTTATTGTTAAAGACGTTAATGGTGAGAAACAAGAACCATTTGAGTTGTTAATTGCTGATATTGATGAGCAGAACCAAGGCGCAATAATGGAAGCTTTAGGAGCGAGAAAGGGGGATTTGATTGGGATGTATCCGGATCAAAAAGGTCGCGTGCGTTTAGAATATATGATCCCAACGCGCGGTTTAATCGGCTTTCAAACTGAGTTTATGATTCTCACATCTGGAACTGGTATTTTAAATCATGTTTTTGATCATTATGGATTAGTAAAATCGGGCAATATCGCCAAGCGTTTGCGCGGTGTTTTAATCGCTAATGGTCCTGGTAAAACGACAGGTTATTCTTTGTTTAACTTACAAGAACGGGCGCAATTGATTGTTGGACCACAAGTTGACGTTTACGAAGGTATGGTCGTGGGTATTAATTCACGTGCCGAAGATTTGGTTGTCAATCCAGTTAAACCAAAGCAATTGACCAACATGCGGGCATCAGGATCGGATGAAAATATCATTTTGACTCCGCCTCTACAAATGAGCTTGGAAAGAGCAATTGAATTTATTGAAGATGACGAATTGGTTGAAATCACACCAACGCAAATGCGCATTCGTAAAAAATTATTGAGTGCAAATGAAAGAAAGCGGGAGAGTAGGGCGTAATGGTAGAATGATTGTGAAATTTTAAAATACTTAACTATGTTAATCACATTTTGACACGAAATATCTTCAATTCTATGCAATTGTGCTTTAATTTACGCCCAGACCTAACGTCTTATAAACTTGAACAATATCTGAAAGGACGGCTAATTTTTGATTGATAGAATTGTATTTGGCTTGTAGGAAGTTTATGCGGTAGTTTAAGTAGGTGGCATAATCATTAAAACCAGATTTATATTGAGCATAGGCCAGATCTAATTTTTCTTTTGTTGCCCATAGTTGTCTTTCGCTGGCGATAAAAGAAGCCTGATCTTTTTGGTAGGAAACAAGTGCCGTATCTACTTCTTTGAATGAGTTTAACACCACATCTTTATAATTTAATACCGCTGCCTCATATTGCAATTTTGCGCGTTGGTGCTGACTTGCTCTTTTCTGATAATCAAAAAGTGGTTGAATCATATTTAAGCCGAAATCCCATAATAAACTGCCCTTGCTAATGAAATTCTTTAATGCTGAACTGGCATAACCATAGGTTCCTGTCAAACTAAAAGCAGGGAAGAAATTAGCGAGACTTTGTTTTTCGAAATAACCATAAGAAAGTATTTGATAAAAAGCCTCTTCAATATCTGGTCTGTTCGTAAGTATTTGCGACGGTAAACTTTGTGGTATTAAAGAGGCGGAAATAGGGGCTGTTAGTGTGTTTTTTATTTTTAAATTAAAGTTTTCTGGATATTCACCAATGAGATACGCTAGCGTATTTATCATAGTTTGTTTTTGTTTTTCCAAGCTACTGAGATTGCTTTGTATCGATTCTAATTGAGTTTTCGCATCGTCCACCGAGCCAATATCAACCAAGCCACCTCGGTAATTGGAGTTAAGCAGTTTAAGATTGTCTTTGGCAAGTGATAATTCTTCTTTGGTGCTATTAATATCAGCGCCAAGAGCATTAATTTGAAAATAAGTATTTACCACAGCACTTATTAACGAGAGCTGAATTACTCTGCTGTTTGCTGCACTTGACTGAGCATCGCTTTTTGCCTGATTAACGCTATTGGCAACTTGATGCCATACATCGATTTCATAAGAAACAGTAGCATCGAGTTGGTTAAGGTTAAATATTTTGCCTTGCCCGCTATTTTGCTGATTAGCTACTGCTCCATTATTGGAGAATGCTGTGCGCGACAAATTGTAGTTTAAATTAATTTGTGGAAAAAAATCTGAAGTGTTTTCTGTAATATAAGTTTTGGCAATAGCAATATTTTTTAGGGATATTTTATAGTTTAAATTATTTTTTAAAGCTAATTTCACCAGCTGATTTAGCTTGGGATCATTGAAGTTTTGCCACCACTCATTCGTATTGATGCTGATTTTATACTCTTCGCATTTTGGTTTTCCGCGTTGTTGGCTTTCTCGCTCGTTTGAGT
>MGXG01000038.1 GCA_001801285.1 Gammaproteobacteria bacterium GWE2_37_16 | reverse complement strand
TTTCTGCTACAAAATTTTGACCGTATTTTTGCAAAAGCTCCTTTGCTTCGTCAGTAGTTAAGCCATTTCTTTTCTGCATAATTGTAACCAATTGAAGAATATAGTAATTTATTTTATATATCTTTTGTCTTTTAGTTGCTAATTTTAGCACTCTATTTATTGATTAAAAAATTTTATTTAGTTCTGTATGTTTTTTGCTTGAAATATTGTTACATGGGAAATGTTTGACGGTTTTTAATTTATATGCTAAAGAATTAGTATGAACCTATCCGACCAACAAGTTATTCTTCTTAGCACGAGCAAAATGCTAGATGCTTGCGGTCGTTTTGCATTCTATCCATTATACCTTTTGTTCTATCTGCCAAAAGGCAGATAGAACACAAATTACTGTGTCTGGCGAGACACAATAATCAATCAAACGCACTAATCCTAATTATCAAAACCAAACTAATTAAATTAGTTTTAATAAGGTTTTGATATCTATTTTAATTTTTTTGAGGATAGATTTATGCATTCTTCAATATCAGATTTGGAACGCCAACCTAGTGCATTAAAATTTCTTTTTCTTACTGAAATGTGGGAGCGATTTGCTTATTTTGCTGTCCAATCCATTTTGGTTTTATTCATGAGTAAAGCTCTGGGTTTAAGCGATAACCACGCTTATTTGATTTTCAGTGCCTTTGGCGCTTTGTTATTTGTCATGCCATTAGTTGGCGGCTATTTGGCAGATAATTTTTTAGGTTACACACATGCGATTATTTTAGGTATGGTGTTTTTAAGCATTGGCTACTTTTTACTCGCTGCTGCTAATCTAAAACTTTTGCCTTGCGCCCTAGCTATTTTAATTTTAGGTAATGGTTTTTTTAAACCTAATATCTCTGCATTGCTTGGTAGTATGTATGAATCAGGAGCAAAAAACCGTGAAGCCGGATTTATGATTTTTTATCTCGGTATTAATGTTGGCGCAACTATGGGCGTGATTCTTTGCGGCTTTTTAGCAAAATCATTTGGTTGGTCGTTTGCGATTGCAACTGCAGCCACAGGACTTTTAGTTGGTGGTACAATGTTTTTATTTAGTCGCAAACGCATTTTAAATGATGCGTGTATTACTGCAAATAGCAAGAAGCTTATAAGCAGTACTTTACTTACTAAAAGTTGGGTTTATGTTCTTATCATACCTACACTGGTAGCTTTGTGGTTGCTGATGCAGTATGTTGCACTCGTGAGTTTAATTGTGCTTATTTGTGCAACTTTATTGATCTTTTACCTTAGCATTGTTTGGTTTAAATGTAGTAAAACTGAACGCAATAAATTTTCCGTTTGTTTGGTGTTGGTAATTTTTTCCATTGCATTTTGGGCTCTGTACCAGCAAAGTTTTATGAGTGTGATGTTGTACTTGGAACGTCTTGTTAATTTAAAAATTTTCGGTATTGTAATTCCACCGTCAGTGGTTAGTTCGTTTAACGGAATATTTTTAATCGTATTAGCACCTTGCACAATTAAGTTTTGGGCATTTTTGCGCCGTAAAAATAAAGAGCCAAATGTCATAATAAAATTTGTGCTTGGTATTTTATTGATGGGTATCGGCTATTTAATTATAGCTTTTGATACCAACTTAGTTAGCGCCACTAAACTTGCGCCACTTAGTCCTATTGTGTTTAGTTACGCAATCCAAACCTTGGGTGAATTATTGTTGTCACCAGTTGGTTTGGCGATGATTACTGTCTTGTCGCCACAAAAAATACGTGGGTTGATGATGGGTGTATGGTTTTTTGCTTTAGCTGCCGCGACAACTTTAGCCGGGCAGTTGGCAAAATTAACTGAAAATGCTGCAAACTTAGCTAAACCTATGGCGGCTATAGTTTATGGTCACGCCTTTGTAACTTATGGCGGACTTGCAGTTATAATTGCATTATTATTGTTCTTTAGTTCTAAAAGACTAGAGCGGTTGATTGCTGAATAACTACAAGCTTGAGTGGGCTTGAACCGCCCTGCCATTCTTGATCCAGGAACAATTTTTTTGTTCCTGGATGAGATGGGACCGATTAAAGATGTAAAATAACGGATAATTATTTTCTATGTTTTATGCCAATTATAAATTGATTAAATTTTGCCGATTACTTATTTGCTTAACAATTTTTATAAGTTTGGCCCCCGTTAGTTATGGCGCTACAGAACATCAAATGGCAAAAAGTTTTATGCGTGGCGTACGCGCTAATTTCAATATCGTTGATGATCCGCTTGTACAAAATTACATTCAAAATTTAGGACAACATTTAACCAACCACACTAAAAATCTCGATAAAAAATTCCATTTCTTTGTAGTAGATAATGATTCTATTAACGCTTTTTCTGGTCCTGATGGCAATGTTGGAATTAATAGTGGTATTTTTTTAGCTACTAATTCTGAAAGTGAATTGGCTTCTGTTTTGGCACATGAAATTACTCACGCCACTCAAAAACATATTTTACGCGCACAGGATGAACAAAAAGGATTATTTTTACCAGAAGTAGCTACTACAGCAGCGATAATTGCCGCAAGTATGGCATCTAAATCTAATTCAATGGCTAACGCAACCAGTGGCGCGGTAATGGCTGGTTTGGCAGGAAGCTCACAATATGCAGTAAATACTATAAGAAGTTTCGAGTGGGAAGCGGATCGCATTGGTATGAAAGTACTTTATTTAAGTGGTTTTAATCCCACTGCCATGCCTGATTTTTTTGAGCATGTTGCAAGATCTAATCTAAATTCAATGAACGGTATCCCATCAATGCTTTTAGACCACCCGGTAACCGCTGAGCGTATTGCTGATGCAAGAAACAGAGCAATGCAATATAAAAAACATAAAATAACAATTAACCCCGACTATTTTCTTATCAAAGCTCGATTGAAAGTTTTCACCAGTGAAAACGATTATCGTATTGATAATTATTTCAAAAACCATATGTTGGATAAGGAAAAATGGGATCGCGATGCTGCACAATATGGTTATACCCTCTTTCTTGCTGACAGCTCCAAAATTAGCCAGGCAGAAGAGAACATTAATTCATTACTAAAAAAAGATCCGCATAATGTAATTTACCAATTAGCACTTGTTGAGATAAAAAATAAAGATAATAAAAGCAACGAAGCCTTAGCCATGATTCAAAGACTTTTATCCAACAATCCTGATTCTTACTCAGTAATTATGGAATATGCTGAAACTCTGATACAGGCAAAACACTATCAATTAGCTGAGGATTTTCTGAAGGCGCAAACACAAAATTATGTAGATGATCCTAGAGTTTATGATTTACTTGCTTTAGCGCAAGGTCAAAATGGACATCTTAAAGATGCCTATCGTACACGGGCAAAATTATTTTCTTTGCTCGGCTATGATAAAGCCGCACAACTGCAGATGGATCAGGCTGGAAAAAATTAATATGATGGCGGGTTCCTATTTCGCTCCATAAAATGTAGTTATTGCTTCGGTTTTTATGGTGCTGACAAGTTGGTTAGCTGTGATGGGGTTGGCTCTAGGGAAGGTAGCAGCAGTGGTGTTGGCGTTCCATAAATTGAACTGTTAGCTTGCATTGGGTCTTGTGCAGGAAAAAAGCGTAACAGTGGATAGAATTGTGGTAGTGCTATTGTGGGCTTGTGTAATTTTTGCTCTTGTTGGTGCATTTCCAATAAACTCACTATTGTTTTGGTATTTAAACTTTTTGCAACATCTAAAGCAGGCTCTATTTTTGCTCCATGAGTTAAAAGTTCAGCAATTACTTTAAACCGTTTATCCTGATTTCCTTGATTATAAAGCTTTACTGCATGAGCTAAAACAGATACTCCATCACATGTTTTTACATTAGCAAAATTTGAGTTTCGATTTAGCATTTTAATTACTTTTGAGAGGGAATTTTTATTAATTGCTGCTATAAATGCTTCTATTTGATTTTGTGCATTATGATATAGCTTTTCCAGATTAACTGTTGGTGGCAAAACTAACATTGTGGGATTCTCCTGATGTTTAGATATATGGAATTTTTATTGGTTATAGGTGGTGGTAATCGCCATGCCCAATATAACAAGAACATCAAGAATGCTCGAAATGTTCATCTTATAAAGTTAACGCCAAAATAAAACCTGTGGAAGTCTAAAATTTCGAGCATTATATACGCACAAATCTTAAAATTATCTATCTGAAATTAATTTTCTTCATCTTTTGTTAAAATAATGTGATTTGTGGCTTTTGTATCTAATCAACTATCGCCCTTGAGTTCAAGGGGGATTGTAAATTATCTTACTCTTGTTAAGATTGTTTTAAGTTTGTTATGGTATATTGCGGCAACATAGAGAGAAAAATTAAACATTTTATCATTGATTTTTAGAGGAAATTATATGCTTCTTACTATCCCAAGACCTGCATTGCGACCCAATTTATCGCAATTGTAGTAGGGGAGGAAACAGCAATTCGACTAGATGAAGAATTAGGGGGGCAATCAGACAGTTACTGTAAGGAAATGTAATTGCGCAAAATCAATATGTTGCGAAAATCAATTTTAACGACAAACAGGTCGCCACAAATTTTTAAACAGGTATAACTATTTGATAAATATTAATATTTTTTCTTAGAGAACCTTTGATGTAGATGATTGTTAAATCCCTATTTTGGGTATACACGATGGCGAGGGTAATCGCGGAAAAACGGTAGTGGCGTTGCCAGTCATTATTCAAACTCTAAAAAAAACAGGGTTATGAATTTATAATCGTTTCGGAGTTGTTGCACATTAATCCATACAAACCATCTAAATCTTAATGATGTATACCAATCGCAAACAGGATTGCCTCGTAACTAATTGAAATTTCTTGAAATAATTTTGGAAGTAATAAATAATTGAAGCTATGCAAGGATTTGAACTTACACCACAACAAATTCAGGAATTGAAATTGGTGCATCGCTCGCTTAAGCTTAAAAAAGCTGCTGATCGAGTTAAAATAATTTATTTACTTGGTACTGGATGGACACAAGAAAAAGTTTGTGAAGCACTGATGTTAGATGAAGGAACGCTGCGTCATTATATTAAACGCTATCGCGAAGGCGGAATAAAAAATCTTATTAGCAATCACTATTTGGGCGGGAAAGGCAAACTAACCAAAGATGAAGAGGCTATTTTAGATCAACATTTAGAACGAATACTTTATTTAGATGCAAAAAGTGTAGTTGATTACATTTGGAAAACATTTGGCGAAAGATATAGTGTTAGAGGAGCAACCGAGCTGTTAAAACGACTTGGCTATGTCTATAAAAAACCAAAAATAATTCCTGGTAAAGCTAGTCCAAAAGCCCAGAAAAAATTTTTGGAATATTATGAAACATTGAAAAATAAGTTAGATACTGATGACGAAATTCTTTTCATGGACGGGGTGCATCCTCAGCACAACACAATTGCTGCCTATGGCTGGGTTAAGAAAGGACAAGAGAAAGAGATCAAAAGTAATACTGGTAGGCGGCGCTTAAATATTAATGGTGCGTTGGAGCTGAACACTTCAAAAGTAACAGTTACTTTTGAAGAAACATTGAATGCGATAACAGTGCTAACTTTATTTAAGAAACTGAGAAAGGTTTACAAAAAAGCTGGGAAACTTTACGTCATTTGCGACAATGCAAAATATTACAAAAAAGACACGGTACTTTTAGAGGCGAAAAACTTAAATATTGAACTTGTTTTTTACTGTCCTATTCGCCTAATTTGAACTTGATCGAGCGTTTTTGGAAGCTATTCAAGAAGCGCGTGCTGTATAACCAGTATTACGAAAAATTTTCAGATTTCAAAGAAGCTGTGGAATATTTTTTTAATGGTGAAATGAGAAAATACAAATCGGAACTTAAAACATTATTGACTGAAAATTTTCAAATTATTGGGCAGTAGCCCTGAAAACCTGTTTTCCTTTAGTATATTATTATATTAAGAAAATCTTGCAAAAAAAAATTGGTTATAATAGATTCTGTTCTGATTTTTTTATTAAATTGTTTTGAGGTATTCATTATGAAACATAAATTATTATTATCAGCCGTTTCAATGGCATTTATTTTTTTAGCTGGTTGTGCAGCGAATGAACTTGCTCCAGGTGGGGAAAAGGTTCTTGTTAGCAAATACAAACCAGAAAGTAAAAAATGTAAATTCAAAGGTCAGGTGACTGGTGATCAGGGTAATTTCTTCACTGGCGGCTTTACTTCAAATAAAAATATGGAAGTTGGTGCTTTAAATTCGATTAGATCTCAGGCGGCAGCCCTGGGTGCCAATTATGTTGAGATGATAACTGATCGTGCAGCTATGACTTTTGGTGGCGGCGGCAGTTCAGGTCATGGTTGGTCAAATTTTAGCATGAATGGTGAACAGACTAACGTCGTGATGACTGGGAATGCATATAATTGCCCAGATCAATAATATTAATTTTGGTTTTGTCACACTCAAGCTGCAATTAGTCACAGCACAACGCAAAGGCGAAGTCGTGGGCGCAGAATGGGATGAATTCGATTTTAAAAATGCTCGGTGGACTATCCCAGCCAGTAAAGCTAAAAATGGCAATAATAACATAGTCCCACTTTCTGAATTAGCGTTAGAGTTATTGCAGGAACTAAAAACCCTGTCCAACGGCTCTAAATGGCTACTGCCCTCCCCTAGAGGCGATAAACATATTATTCCAACCGCTATCGACCGTGCGCTTAGAAACAACATTAATAAATTCAAAGATGTTAAGCCCTTTACTCCACACGATCTACGACGCACTGCAGCTAGTCACATGACTGCTTTAGGTGTTTCACGCTTAGTGGTTAGCAAACTCCTTAATCATGTCGAAAACAGCGTCACAGCGATTTACGACCGACATAGTTACGATAAAGAAAAGCGCGCGGCAGTGGATGCGTGGAGTGAAAAACTCAAAGAAATTACTTTTAGCAAAGTGAGGGTAAGTGAATGAGTATTTGTGTGTGTGCAGTTGATACTAATATCGCGTTCACTAAAAAAAAGTATTACCTACGCTTTAAAAAAGCAGAAATTAAGTATGTACCAGGTCATAAGCAAGGACGTCAAGACGATTTGCTGCTTGATATGAAAAAGATGCGTGAAGAAGAAGCATTTTCTTTAATTACAGATTTACTCAGCACCTTATCCTTTAATTGGAATGCTGTATTCCATACGGATGGCGGTTTTATTAATACGATCCATCAATTTGACTGGGAAAATATTACATGTTCTGCTTCTGGAATTCGTCAGATAACAGCTAATCAACCGAGAGATGATTTTATTAATATATGTCCTTTGGATACTGGTAAGGAAACAACATTAGCTAGACTTTATAGAACTGCTAAGTCGTCCAGAAATATTTATTCGCAAATTTTATTTTTTTGGCACTGTCTTGAATATTCTAATGACGGAAAAAGCATTGCTCTAATTGATAAATATGTAAAAGATATAAAAAATGTAAGTGTGACTGATGATATTGAACAAATTATGGAAAATCCTATCTTATATAAAGAAAATATATCTCAGCAAACATTCGGAAACTACATTCAGGGATGTATTAGAAACGCAATTGCTCATATTGAAAGAAAACCTAACACGGAAGGACGCAGCATAACGCTAGACTCATTAAAAGAATTAAGACACCTTAGCCAGGTAAAAGATGTACTTCAATACTTTGCTCGATATAGGTTGGAGGTCAACTTCAAAACCAAAGACAGACCGGACGATTTGGATTATTTATCATATTTTAAACCGAAATAATTTTTAGAATTTAGTGCTAGTAAAAATGATCACTTATGTAAACCAATGGCGAGATACTGGTTAAAGATAATGTATTTGTAGCGCTAGTGCTGCTAATTGCTGAAAGCCAGCCGAAGAGTAAAGAATTAATGATCGCGTTGATTAAGAATTTGCTGGCTGAGAAAAATTAGATATTTCTTGAATAAATTTGTTTATAAGGTACAATTATTGTACTATATGAACAAAATTTTACATATTTTTAAATTATGAACATTAAAGATTTTTTTAATCAACATCCTGTTTTTCGTTATGAAGAATTTAGCGATTTCATGAGGGAAAATGGCACAACCCAAACTAATGCAATTCACAGGCTGCTTGGCTATTATCGCGCGCAAGACAAACTAATTCCTATAAGGCGGTTACTCTATGCGGTTAATCCCGATATGATTTTGAATCAACGCGAGATTGATCCATATTTAATTGCAGCTAAAGCGACGCAAAACGCGGTTCTTGCTTATCATACAGCGCTAGAAATTCATAATCTTGCTTACACTACTTTTGAAGAATTGACCTATTTAACAACTTTACCTAGTCGCGGATTTTCTTTTCAAAATCAACACTATCGACCAGTTTCTTACCCAAAGGCACTTACTATACAGAAGAAAGAATTATTTGGTGTTGACACTATAAAGAGGAATGGCTTAGATATAAAAGTCACTTCATTAGAACGAACACTAGTAGATATTCTTGATCGTCCTGATCTTTCAGGGGGATGGGAAGAAATAATTCGCTCTCTTGATCATATTGTTACTTTTGATGCTCAAAAAATTGTTGATTACACCTTATTGCTAAGTAAGGGAGGTGTGACAGCTAAAGTGGGTTATTTCTTTGAACAGTTACCCAAACATTTAGCAATTGATCAAAAATATCTCAGCCAATTATCGGCTAATCTTCCAAAACAGCCATATTATATTGATTCAAATCGAAACGGGAAAAACCAAGGAATATATATAAAAAAATGGCAATTAATCATCCCAAAACATATTGCTGAACGCCAATGGGAGGAACCTAGTGGTGATTTCTGAATACGATTTAAAAGCAGAGGCAAAACAACGCGGTTATCGCCCAGAAATTCTTGAAAAAGTTTATCTTCTACTAGATTTGCTTGAATCGTTTATGGCGGTTCCTTACCTACAAAAACGACTGGCACTTAAAGGTGGAACGGCTATAAACCTTTTTTGTTCCGAGCAGTTGCCACGTTTATCACTTGATATTGACCTAAATTACATTGGGGCATGTGATAGAGATGAAATGCTAAAAGAGAAGCAAGAATTTGAAGTAATCATTTTGGATATTTTACAACGACGCCGTTATGAATTACATCGCAATCCTCGCGCTCATGCTGGCGGTAAAATGGTTCTAATTTACCAAAGCGCATTTGGCAATAAAGGTCGTATCGAATTAGATATCAATTATATGTTTCGTGTTTCTCTTTGGGATTTGGAATGGCGACAAGCTCCAGACTGGCTCAGAGAAATAAAAATGGCAGTTTTAGATCAGCACGAACTTGCTGCTGGAAAATTACAAGCTTTATTTGGACGTGAAGCAAGTAGAGATTTATTTGATAGCCATAGATTACTAACCGAATGGCAGTTAGATATTGCAAAATTGCGTTTAGCATTTACTGTTTATACTGCTATGCGGCGTGATGATTGGCAAAATATTGGCATTGATAATATTACTTTTAATGCTAAAGACATTCGCGACAGACTTTTACCTGTTTTAAGACAAGAACATATACCTACAGGCACTAAATCAATTGAACAATGGTCAAGCAATATGCTGGATGAAACTAAAACAGCATTGAACCAATTATTACCATTTAATAGCAATGAAATTGAATTCTTAAATTGCTTACAAAAACATAGAGAAATAAGACCAGAACTTATTACTGATGATCAAAATTTTTGTGAACGTGTGAAAAAGCATCCTTCTTTATTATGGAGAATTAAGCAAAATAATTCGCCAGCTTAAGGCATTGATTTTGAATATTTTTGTTAGTTGAAAACCAGGAACGTGTCGATAAAATCGAAAAATATCGACATGATCTTGCAACCTTTTAGTGGACACTACAAAGAGAAGTGGTCTTTTGTTGTTGCCACTGCATTTCAAATTTAGCTGGTGA